>JAQGJF010000861.1 GCA_028290765.1 Tardiphaga sp. | reverse complement strand
CCCGACAGCACCGACGCGGCCTTCGCCGCGGGGACCGGTGCCTGCCAGTCCACCACCCGCTCCCGTCGCAGCGCCGGCGAAAACAGATCGGCGAATGGGGCGGTGTCGACATTGCTAACGAGGGTCATGTCGATTTCACCGCTTATAAATTATGATGATCATACTATAACAAAGGCATCCGGTTCGCAACGGCCATCGTGAGCTCTTGACAACACGGTGTTTTGATCCGGAATAGCAGGCGGCTGACCGACAGCGCGGTTCAATCCGAGACACTCCATGCACATGATCAATTCCTCTTGCGGCATCGAGCGCGACCCGCGCGGTGTCGTCCGACTGACGATCTGCAACGCAGGTTCCCTTAACATCCTCGGTTCCGCCGCGATCAACGGCGTCCGCGAGGGCCTGGAAGCGCTGGCCGGCGAAGCCCGGATCCGCGCACTGGTGATCGCCGGGCAAAGCGAAAAGAGCATGATCGGCGGCGCCGACATCAAGGAGATGGCCAGGCTCGATCAGGACTCGGCCGAGAAATTCATCACCGGCCTGCGCGACCTCTGCGAGGCAGTACGGGCGTTCCCGGCGCCGGTGATTGCCCGGATTCCCGGCTGGTGCCTCGGCGGCGGCCTCGAATTCGCTGCGGCCTGCGATTTTCGCGTCGCGGCCCACGACGCCAAATTCGCCATGCCGGAAGTCAAGGTCGGCATCCCCTCGGTGATCCACGCCGCCTTGCTGCCGCGGCTGATCGGCTGGGGCCGCGCCCGCTGGCTGATCATGACCGCCGCCATCATCGATGCGCCCACCGCGCTGGGCTGGGGGCTGGTTGATGTGGTGGCGCCGGAGGGTGGGCTCGACTCGGCGGTCGAGGCCCTATTGGCATCGATCCTCGAATGCGGTCCGGAAGCGCTGCGTTCGCAGAAAGCCCTGCTCAAACAATGGGAAGAGCTGCCGCTCAAGGAATCCGTCGACCTCAGCATCGGCGTGTTCGGACAGGCGTTCCTGACCGGTGAGCCGCAGCGGCTGATGCAGGGATTTCTGGACCGCAAGCGGTAGACCTAGCCCATCCACGACATTTTGTACCGGATCGCAGTTGCAAAGTTTGCAGCGCATCATATGATGTACGTCATCTTAAACGAGTTCGCATTCTCGTCCGCATTGCCCAGGAGCACCCGCCATGTCCACAAGTCCAGATCCGGTCGTCATCGTCTCCGCCGCCCGCACCCCGCTCGGCCGCTTCCAGGGCGACCTCTCATCGTTCAACGCGCATAAACTGGGCTCCCATGTTATCGGCGCCGCGGTGGAGCGAGCAAAACTTTCGCCCGACCGCATCGAGGAAGTGTTCATGGGATGCGTGCTGCCGGCCGGACAAGGCCAGGCGCCGGCCCGCCAGGCCGCGCGCGGCGCCAACCTGCCGGATGCGACCGGTGCGACCACCATCAACAAGGTCTGCGGCTCCGGCATGAAGGCGACCATGCTGGCGCACGACATCATCAATGCCGGCTCCGCCGAGATCGTGCTGTCCGGCGGCATGGAAAGCATGACCAACGCCCCCTATCTGCTGGCGAAAGCGCGCGGCGGCTACCGCGTCGGCCATGACCGTATCATCGACCACATGCTGATGGACGGCCTCGAGGACGCCTATGAGACCGGCCGATCGATGGGCGATTTCGGCGAGGCCACCGCCGAGGCCTATCAATTCACCCGCGCCGATCAGGACGCCTATGCGATGGAAACGCTGACCCGCGCCCGCAAGGCGGTGGAGAGCGGCGCCTTCAAGGCCGAGATCGTGCCTCTCACCGTGGTGGAAAAGGCGGGACCGCGCCAGATCGCCAATGACGAGCATCCGCTGAAGGTCGATCCGGCCAAAATTCCCGGCCTCAAGCCGGCCTTCCGCGCCAACGGCACGATCACGCCGGCCGCCTCCTCCGCCAACGCCGACGGCGCCGCGGCACTGATCCTGGCGCGGCGGTCACTCGCCGATCGCGACGGCCTGCCGTCTCTGGCCGAAATCAAGGGCCACGCGACCCACAGCCAGGAGCCGCAATGGTTCACCACGGCGCCGATCCCGGCAATCCGAAAACTGCTCGACAAGGTCGGCTGGAGCGTCGGCGATGTCGACCTGTTCGAAATCAACGAGGCGTTCGCGGTGGTGGCGATGGCAGCGCAGCGCGATCTCGGCATCCCTCGCGACAAGTTGAACATCAACGGCGGCGCCTGCGCGCTCGGCCATCCAATCGGCGCCACCGGCGCGCGATTGATCGTCACGCTGCTTCATGCGCTCGAGGCGCACAACCTCAAGCGTGGCGTCGCCGCCCTGTGCATCGGCGGCGGCGAGGCCACCGCCATCGCCATCGAGCGTATCATTCATTGAGCGGATGATATGGCGGCTGCGACCTATCGATTGTCTCCATAGACCGTAACGTCTCACCGGGATTGGATCGACAGCGCTATTTCGCTGGCGATACAATCCACGCTCTCCCTGCGTGAGCGGCAACCGAACTCCACACTTCTCCAGACTTTGGACAGGAAACCCCATGATCTCCGACTGGCTGTCTTCAGCCCTCGCCCGCAAGAACATCCATTATGGCTGGGTCATGGTCGGTGTGACCTTCCTGACCGCATTGATTACCGCCGGCACGGTCGGCGCGCCCGGCGTGTTCATCGTGCCGCTACAGAAGGAATTCGGCTGGTCCACGGCGGAAATCTCCTCGGCGCTGTCGATCCGCTTCATCCTGTTCGGGCTGATGGCGCCGTTTGCCGCCGCCCTGCTCAATCGCTTCGGCCTGCGCAACGTCACCCTCTCGGCGCTGCTGGTGGTGGTTTCGGCCCTGGTCGTCTCACTGGCCATGACAAAGCTCTGGCAACTCATGCTGCTGTGGGGCGTGGTGATCGGTATCGGCACCGGCATGACGGCGCTGGTGCTCGGTGCCACCGTCGCGGCGCGGTGGTTCGCAGCGCGGCGCGGATTAGTGGTGGGCATTCTCACCGCCAGTGTCGCCACCGGCCAACTGGTGTTCCTGCCGCTGCTTGCCAGCCTGACGGAGCGGATGGGCTGGCGGGTGGCGCTCGGGCTGATGTGCGTCATGCTGGGCGTGGCGGCGCTTGCGGTATTGCTGGTCATGCGCGACCGCCCGAGCGACGTTGGCCTGCGTCCGTTCGGCGATCAAGGCACCGAGCCGTTGCCGGCGCCGCCCCCGAACACGGCACCGATCATGGCGGCAGCGCTTGGCGCGTTGCGTGACGCGGCGAAGACCCGGGTGTTCTGGATCCTGTTCGCCACTTTCTTCATCTGCGGCGCCAGCACCAACGGCCTGATCCAGGTGCATCTGATCCCGATGTGCCTCGATTTCGGCATTCCGCAGGTACAGGCCGCCAGCCTGCTCGCCGCCATGGGCGTGTTCGATTTCGTCGGCACCATCGGCTCCGGCTGGCTGTCGGACCGTTACGATAACCGATACCTGCTGTTCTGGTATTACGGCTTGCGCGGATTATCGCTGCTGTTCCTGCCGTTCAGCGATTTCTCGTTCTACGGCCTGTCGCTGTTTGCGATGTTCTATGGTCTCGACTGGATTGCGACGGTGCCGCCGACGGTGCGGCTCACCGCCCAGAGATTCGGTCCCGAACGCGCCAATCTGGTGTTCGGCTGGATCTTTGCCGGCCATCAGCTCGGCGCGGCAACGGCCGCCTTCGGCGCCGGCCTGTCGCGCACCGCGCTCGATACCTATCTGCCGGCATTCTTCGCCGCCGGCGCGCTGTGCATCGTCGCGGCATTGATCACGCTGGCGATTTCACGACAGGTGAAGCCGGCGGTGGCGTGAGACTGAAAGCGGCGAATAGCGAATGGCGAGTAGCGAATAGAAAACGTTTCTGACTATTCGCTATTCGCTACTCCCTATTCGCTCCTTACGGCCTGATCGCCATGCCAGTCGCCGGCCCCGCTGTGCGGACCGGCTCGGCCAGTCGCGCAAATTCGCACAGCAGCGTGCGGGTCTTGCGCGGATCGATGATTTCCTCGACCCAGAACCGCTCGGCCGAACGAAACGGCGAGCGCAGTTTGTTGAGACGGTCCTCGATCTCTTGCAGCTTGGCCTTGGGATCTTCCGCGGCGTCGATATCGGCACGATAGGCGGCCTCGATGCCGCCTTCCAGCGGCAGCGAGCCCCAATAGGCCGAAGGCCACGCATAGCGCATCGAGAACCGGTCCGCCGGCTGGTGCACGACACCCGCCACGCCGAAGGAGTTGCGCACGATGATGGTGCACCAGGGCACGGTGGTCTGGTTGACCGCGGCCATGGCGCGCACACCGTGGCGGATGGTCGCCGCCTTTTCGGCATCGAGCCCGATCATGAAGCCCGGACAATCCATCAGATAGACCACCGGCAGATGGAACGTCTCGGCCAGATCGACGTAGCGCACCACCTTCTGGCAGGCTTCCGCGGTCCACGACCCGCCATAGTGAAAAGGATCGCTGGCGAGCAGCAGCACCGCCCTGCCCTCCAGCCGGGTGAAGCCGGCGATGATGGAGCGACCGAAATTCGCGCTCATCTCGAAGAACGAGCCCTTGTCGACGACGGCGTCGATGATCGGCCGCATCTTGTAGACGTGGCGGCGGTTGCGCGGCACCGCCTTCATCAGCGATTCCTCGGCGCGTTCCGGATCGTCGCTGCTGGCGACCGTGGGCGGCAATTCATAGACCGACGGCGGCAGATAGGAGAGAAAGCGCCTGGCGCAGGCGAACGCCTCCTCCTCGGTATCGACCGCATGATCGACGCCACCCGCGCGGGTCTGGATATCGGCACCACCGAGTTCCTGCTTAGTGAGGTCCTGGCCGAGGCGCTTCACCACCGGCGGGCCGGCAACGAACATCGCCGAACTCCGGGTCATCACGGAATAATGGCTGGCCGCCAGTCGCGCGGCGCCAAGACCCGCGACCGACCCGAGCCCCAATCCGACCACGGGCACGCGGGCCATGTTCGCCGTCGTGTAATGGTACCAGCGCGTGCCGCCGATGCCGCCGGGCAGATTGGCGGCCCCCTTGGTCTCGATGGTCTTGACCGAGCCGCCGCCGCCGGAGCCTTCGATGATCCGGATGATCGGCAGCCGGAAATCATGCGCCATTTCTTCAGCCATCAACGGCTTCGCCGAGATCGAGGCATCGGCGGAACCGCCTCGCACGGTAAAGTCGTCACCGACCACCACCACCGGGCGGCCATCGACCTTGCCGCGGCCGAACACGCAGTTCGCGGGCGTCAGATGTGTGAGTTCACCGTGCTCGTCATATTCGGCGCTGCCGGAAATCGCGCCAACCTCGTGGAAACTTTTTGGATCGACCAGTTTGTCGATGCGTTCACGAACGGTAAGCCGGCCCTGGTCACGCTGACGCTTGACCTTGTCAACGCCTCCCATCTCCCGCGCGAACGCTTCGCGCCGGGCGAGGTCGTCGAGTTCCGGCTTCCAGTTCATTCTGATCCTCCGTCGTGCCGATTTTCTTGGTGATTTTTTCGGCGATCTTATTGTGCGGCGATGTCATCAGCGGCTTGTCGGCCACGCGGTTGTTGAACACGTCGCCCTCCGCGGTCTCCAGCATACCGGCAATGGCGCCGCTCAATTCCAGGATCCGGGGCGCGACCTCCTTGTGCAGCCGTTGCTCGTCGAACATCACGGCCAACAGACCGATGGTGACGACAACGAAGGTTTGATATTGCGGCGACCATAGCGGCACCGCGACGCCGTTGATATGTGGACTCCATAATCCGCAGGAGGCGACATAGCCGTGCTCGCGCAGGAAGCGGCGGTTCTCCTCGATCCGCGGCCGCAACAATTTGGCCTCCTGCGGAATTTCGCGTTCCATCTCGGTCAGCAGTGCGTCGCCGACGTAGACGTCGAGCGCGGCGGTATAGGCATGGCCGGCGGCGGTGCTCGCCATCGAGATCCGGCTGCCGGTCGAGGAATGCAAACCCAGCGCGTTGGCCGCGCGGGCAAATTCGAGATAGACGAGATGAAACCGGTCCGGAATGACGAACCCGACGGTTCCGGGCAATTGCTCGGCGACATCCTGCAGTCGCAGCCTGATCAGATTGCGCAACTGCAATCCGCGCATCATCGACGTGCTCATCGCCACCGCACTAGGCCCGATGCGGTATTTCTGGTCGCGCGGCAGATACACCAGTTGTCCCATCCGGGTCAGGGTGTGGGTCAGGCGCGACACCGTCGAACGCGGCAGGCCGCAACGGTTGGAAATCTCGAGGTTGCCGAGACGCGCCTCATGGCCCTCGAAACAGCGCAGCACGTCGAAGGCGCGCGACACCACCTGAATGACATCGCCTTCGCCTGCGAGATCACTGGCAAGCATCCCCTGCCTGCTGAGCCGTTCCGAGCGTCTTCCCATGGCCTGCTCACATTCTTGAGGTGATGCGCTTTAATTCCGCATAGCGAAATGAAATTCCGCTTGCAGAACACGCTACCTCAGGCAATCTGCCGCCACAACACTCGTGTCCCGACTTCGAAAGCCGGTTGTCCGCCTTTTGCGGAATGCGCGCGGACGCGGCCTTCGGAGAATGCAATGGCCGAGATCAAGATCATGACCGAAGTGGCAGGACGCGTTTGCGCGCTTCCGGTCAGTGCCGGGGCCGACGTCAATGACGGCGACGAGGTCGTCTTCGTCGAGGCGATGAAGATGGAAATCCCGGTGGCTTCCCCGGCCCCGGGCAAGCTTAAATCAATTCTCGTCGAGATCGACGACGTCGTCGCCGAAGGCCAGGCCGTGGCCATCATCGAGACCTGAACGCGATCCGATCGATTGCGCGCGACGGAATTTAGCTGTCGACCGAAACACGGGTCGCCGCGACAATCTGTCCGGCGCATCGGACCGTCGGATTTTTCCGGCAGATTCCTCTGACGTTGCCATCGCTATTCCGCGATGACATGATCCGGCCAAGAAAAAACGCCGTTCGCACCGCGAACTCCAGTGGAGGAACCCATGATTCATCGAGGCCGCGCGCTCGCGTTGACGGCAGTTGCAAGTCTTTCATGGCTGGCGGTATCCGCGGTATCGGCACAAGACGTCAAGCTGCCGCCGACCCTGGCCTTCACCGCCTACGACACCGGCACCGCGGGGTTCAACATTTCCGTCGCCGTCGGCAAGATGATGAAGGACAAATACGGCACCGATGTCCGCGTTCTTCCCGCAGGCAACGACGTCGCCCGCCTCGCGCCGCTGCGCGCCGGCCGCGCGATCGCTTCCGCGATGGGATCGGGCTCGTATTTCGCGCAGGAAGGCGTCTTCGAGTTCGGCGCCAAGGAATGGGGCCCGCAACCGCTCCAGGTGCTGCTCGGCTCGGTGGATTGCAATGCCGGCTCAGTCGGCGTGGCGCGCGACACCGGCGTCACCCAGCTGAAGGAGCTGCGCGGAAAACGGCTCGGCTTCGTGGTGGGGTCGCCGGCGCTCAATCAGAATGCCCTCGCCATCATTGCCTTTGCCGGCCTCACCCAGAAAGACGTCAAGATCGTCGAATTCGCCAGCTATGGCGCGATGTGGAAGGGCCTGATCAACAACGATGCCGACGCCGGCTTCGCTACCACGATCACCGGCCCGGCGCGCGAACTGGAGAATTCGCCGCGCGGCATCATCTGGCCGCCGATGCCCCACAGCGACAAGGAAGGCTGGGATCGGGTCCGCAAGGTCGGAGCCTTTTTCACCCCGCTGCTGGCCACGTGCGGTGCGGGCATCACGCCGGACAAGCCGATCGAACTCGGCACCTACCCTTACCCGATCTTCGTGACCTACACGTCGCAGGCGCCGGAGCCGATCTATGCCATCACCAAGGCCATGATCGTCCATTACGACGCCTACAAGGACGGCGCACCGGGCGCCGCGGGCCTCGCCGCCAAACGCCAGACCATGAAATGGGTGGTGCCGTTCCACCCCGGCGCGGTGAAGGCGATGAAGGAAGCAGGCAACTGGACCGATGAGGATCAGGCGCATAATGACGGCCTGTTCAAGCGCCAGGCCGTCCTCGCCGCCGCCTGGGCCGATTACGGCAAATCGGGCCCACCATCGGGCGACAAGGAGTTTCTCGACGGCTGGATGGCAGCCCGCGCCGCGGCGCTGAAGAAAGCCAATTTGTCGAACGGCTTCGAAGAATAGGCTTCGTTCACTTAAACGACCAGCAGCCAACCGTCGGGACCAGACATGTCGCCTGCCTCATCGCCACCGGATTCCGCGGCACCCACAGACCATGCGGGTGCCGCGATGACGAAGCGCATCGAGTTCGAGGATCCCCACGCCGGAATCGGCAATCTGCAGGAAGCCGAAGTCACCCGCGTTCGCGTGTTGCGTGGCGGATGGCGCTGGGCGCTCGTCGCCGCCACCGCCGCGACCATCCTGCTCTGCATCAACCAGCAATTCTCGCTGCGTTTCTTTATCGATTACACCCAGCTCAATACCGAATATTTCTACCTGCTGATCGCGCTGATGCTGCCGTTCACGTTTCTGATCTTCCCGGGTGCCGAGACGTCGCCGCTCGATCGCATCCCCTGGTACGACCTCGTCCTGTTCATACTGACCTTCGCTGCCGCGATCTGGCTGATGCTCAACATCCGCAAGGCCGCGCAGTCGGGTTGGAATCCGACGGCGCGCCGAAGAACGTTATCGCGGCCGGGCTGGTGATGTGGTTCGTGCTGATGGAAGCGCTGCGCCGCACCGGTGGCTGGAGCCTGTTGCTGAGCGTCTTGCCGTTCACGGTCTATCCGCTGTTCGCCGAATCGAGCTGGCTTGGACCATTCCGCGGCTCCGAACTCACGCTCGAGCAGACCACCGCCTATCATGTGCTGTCAGGCGAAAGCCTGCTCGGCATCCCGATCCAGGCCTTCGCCGATACCGTGATCGGCTTTCTGGTCTTCGGCACCGCGCTGATGATGACCGGCGCCGGCAAGTTTTTCATCAACATCGCCTTTGCACTGTGCGGCACCTTTCGCGGCGGTGCCGCGAAAGTCTGCATTTTCGCCAGCGGACTGCTCGGCATGATGTCGGGCTCGATCATCTCGAACGTGCTCACCGCCGGCACCATGACCATCCCCGTCATGAAGAAGAGCGGCTTCCGTGCGTCCTATGCCGCGGCGATCGAGGCCTGCGCCTCGACAGGCGCGGTGCTGGCGCCGCCGGTGATGGGCGCCACCGCGTTCGTGATCGCGCAATTCCTCAATGTCAGCTATGCCGACGTCGCCGTCGCCGCCATCATTCCCGCCGCCTTGTACTACCTCGGCCTGTTCCTGCAGGTCGACGCCTATGCGGCGCGTCACAACCTGAAAGGTATCCCGCGGGCGGAACTGCCCAGGATCATGGATACGATCAGGGACGGCTGGTACTATATCTTCGTCATCGCCTTGCTCATCATCATGCTGCTCTATTTCAAGCGCGAGAGCCACGCCCCGTTCTATGCGACCGCGCTGCTCTTGGTGCTCAACCAGTTCTTCTCCAGAGACACCCGCTGGACTATCGGCACGATCACTAAATTCCTCGAGGTCAATGGCCGCACCTTCGTCGAACTGGTCGGCATTCTCGCCGGCTGCGGGTTGTTGATCGGGGCCTTCTCGATGACTGGCGTGGTCTCCAGCCTCGCCAACGATCTGCTGCGGATCGCCGGCGACGACGCCTTCCTGCTGCTGGCAATGTGCGCCCTGACCAGCCTGATCCTCGGGCTCGGTCTGACCACGACCGCCTGCTACATCTTCCTCGCCATCCTGGTGGCGCCGGCGCTGGAGAAGCTCGGCCTCAACCGGATGGCCGTGCACATGTTCATCTTTTACTGGGGCATGCTGTCGTCGATCACGCCGCCAGTGGCGATCGCCTCGTTCGCGGCCGCCGGGATCGCCGGCTCCCCGGCGATGAAAACCGGCTGGGAATCGATGTGGGTGGGCAGCATCATCTACTTCATTCCGTTCTTCTTCGTGCTGAACCCGGCCTTGGTGTTGCAGGGTCCCAGCCCCTATTTCGCGGCGCTCGGCCTGATGGCGCTGGCCGGCTTCGGCACCCTGTTCATCTGCGGCGGCATTCAGGGCTACCAGCCCTTCGTCGGCGACCTGCGCAGCGCCGGCAGGCTGGAATGGCCGCTGCGGCTGTTGCTGGTGATCGGCGGCTTCGTGGTGGCAACGCCGGGCGGCGGCATCATGCCGCTTTCGCAATGGCAGATCACCGGGCTCGGTCTCGCCATCCTCGCCCCGACCGTGCTGGTCGCGCTCTTGACCGCACGGCGAAATGCGCCAGATTTGCCGAGCCCCTTGCTGTCCTGAACGGCTCGACACCACCTGGCTTCCGTGTAAAAGTTCGGTGAAAACAAGGGAGGTCAGTGCGACGACAACCGGACTTCTCGAATGAAACACGACCCGACAGGGCAGATCCCTGACACGCGCCTCGGCTGGAGCGATGCGAAGCCGCCGTTGCTGCGCTTCCTCACCGAATGCCATCAAGAATTTTGTGCCGACAACAGCGGCACGGTCGCCGACTACATCCCGGAGCTGAACAAGGCGGATCCGAACCATTTCGGCATCGCGCTCGCCACGCTGGACGGCCACGTCTATGAGGTCGGCGATACCAGAATTCCCTTCACCATCCAGTCGATGTCCAAGGCGTTCGTGTTCGCCCTGGCGCTGGACACGCTGGGCGCCGAGCAGGTCGAAAGCGTCATCGGGGTCGAGCCGTCGGGCGAACCGTTCAATTCGATCCGCCTCAATGCCGACAATCATCCCTTCAACGCGATGGTCAATTCCGGCGCCATCACCTGCTCCGGCCTCATCCATCAAGCCAAGGGCAGCGGCGCGCTGGAATTCATCCGCCAGGCGCTGAGCCGATTTGCCGGACGGGATCTGGCGATCGATGAAGCGGTGTTCGCCTCGGAGAGCCTGACCGGTGACCGCAATCGCGCGATCGGCTATCTGCTGCGCAATTCCGCCGTCATCAAGGATGACGTCAATGACGTGTTGGAGGTCTATTTCCGGCAATGCTCGATCCTGGTGACGGCCCGCGACTGCGCCATCATGGCGGCCACGCTGGCCAACCGCGGCCTCAATCCGGTCACGGGCGAGCAGGTTCTCAGCCCTTATGCGATCACCCATACGCTGTCGGTGATGACCAGTTCCGGCATGTACGACTATGCCGGCGAATGGGTGTACCGGGTCGGCATGCCGGCGAAGAGCGGCGTCGGCGGCGGCATCCTGGCGGCGCTTCCCGCCCAGCTCGGGCTCGGCATCTACTCGCCCCGCCTCGACAGGCATGGCAACAGCGTCCGTGGCATCAAGGTGTGCGAGACGCTGTCGGCGCATTTCGACCTGCACATGCTCAACCGCAATGAGGACGCCCGCAACAGCATCATCGCCGATTACGATATCGGCCGGAGCTCTTCGCGGCGGAGCCGCCGGCCCTATGAACAGGCCATCCTCGACGAGCATCATCGCGACGTCCGGATCATCGAGCTGGTCGGCGCGCTGAATTTCGCCAATATCGATTTCGTCTCCCGCCGGTTGAACCGAAAATCGCGCCCGCAATTCCTGGTTTTCGATCTGCGTCGTGTCGCCGCGCTGACGCGGGCCGGCGCCCGCCTGCTCGCCGAAGGCATTGCGGAACTGCAGCGCCTCGGCGTCACCACGGTGCTGTCCGGCGTCAAGCGCGGATCGCCGATGTGGGATACCATCCGCGAATGGACCGGTACGATCACCAACCTGCGCGATTTCTATTTGCTCGACGAGGCCATCGAATGGGCCGAGGACCAGATCATCTATCGTTATGGCGGGGAAATCGATTGCAACGATGCCGCCGACCTGTCCGAACAGGCGCTGCTGCAAGGACTGACGGCCGAGGAAATCACGGCCCTCGCGGCGATCGGAACCTCGCGAACCTATCATCCGGGCGAGCGCATTATCGCGGCCGGTGACGAGGCATCCACGCTGTTCTTTCTCAACCGCGGCACCGTCAACGTCAAACTGCGCAGCGGCAACCGGCTGGCGACGCTCACCGCCGGCATGGTATTCGGCGAAATGGCGCTGCTGGAGGCGCGACGCTCCGCCGATGTGTGGGCAGATTCGCTTGTTGTCTGCCTGGAAGTGTCGCTCGATGAATTCAACCGGTTTCGCGAAATTCATCCGAGGATCGGCGAACAGATCATGCGCAACCTCGCGCTGCTGCTCGCCGAACGCCTGATCGTCGCCAACAACCGGGTCAACCTGTTGACGTCGAACGATCGCGAAACCATCGCGACGGAAAGCACCCTGGACGAGACCGGGTTTACCGACGCGTCGTTTGCCGTGCCGACCTAGGGCACTGCTCAGTTTGCGGTGCCCACCTGAAACAAACGCGAATCCGTAGCCCGGATGAGCGCAGCGATATCCGGGGCATGCGCATCTGCCTGTCGTGTCGTGTCCCGGATATCGCTTCGCTCATCCGGGCTACAGCTCGCGCTTCAGGCAGCACCATCCCCCCGAAACACCACCGCGTCCACCACCACGCAGCCCTTGCCGGCGCTGTCGAGCAGCACCGGGTTGAGGTCGAGGCTCATCACCTTGGCGGCCGGATCGCGCATCAGATCGCCGATCTTGACGACGATGTCAGCCAGCGCGTCGACGTCCATCGGCGGCTCGCCGCGCACGCCCAAAAGCAGCGGCGCGATGCGCAACCGGCCCAGCGCTTCCTTGACGTCGTCTGTCGAGAACGGCGGCAGCAGCAGCGTGGTATCGCGGAACACCTCGACATATTTACCGCCGTCGCCGACCGCCACCACCGGACCGAATACCGGATCGCGGTGCGCGCCGATCATGATCTCGCGACGGCCAGATGCCATCGCGGCGATGATGACGCCGTCGAACCGCGAGCCGTGCTTGCGGATGATGCCTTCCATCTGCGTCCAGACCTCGCCGGCTTCTTCACGGGTCTTGACGCCGAGCTTGACCAATCCAAGTTCCGACTTGTGCGCGATATCGGCCGAACAGCCCTTCACCACCACCGGCCCACCGATGGCTTCGAAGGCTGCGATCGCCTCGGCGCGCGACCGGCACAGCCGGTGCGACACCACCTTGATGCCGCGCGCCGCCAGCAGCGCGAGGCTGTCCGCCTCGTTCAGCATCACGGTCTTTTCCGGTGTCGCCAGCAGCGCATCGGGCTTGCCCCGCATCGCCCGGCGCGCCAGCGTCCGCGCCATCAATTCGCGATGCGCGAGAAACTGATGCAGCGCGGTCACCGCCTCGACTTCGGTCGGGAATACCGAGGTGCCCTGTGTGGCGAACTGGCCGGCGACGCTGGGCTGGGTCGCCGCGACCACGAGCGGCTTGCCGGTCTGCCGGCCGAACGCCGCGGTGTCGCGCGCAAAAGCTTCGACGTCATAGCCCGGACCGGCCACCGGCACTCCGATCACGAAGGCATCCGCCGCCGGATCTTCCGCGATCACCGGCAGGATGTCGCCGAACAGGTTGCTGTTCGACAGCAGCGCCGCGGTGAGGTCGATCGGATTGGTGGTGGTGGCGAAGCTCGGCAAGATACCCTTGAGCTTCTTGTCGGTGTCAGGCGCCAGTTTCGCCATCGGCATGCCCACGGCGGTGGCGGCATCCGCCGTCATCACGCAGACCGCGCCGGAATTGCTGATCGCCACCAGCCGCCTCCCCCTCGGCTTCCAGCCCTTGAGATACAACTCGGTGGCCTCCACCAGCCCGCGCATATCAGGGGCACGCCAGATGCCGTGATGCTCGAAGAAGGCGTCGACCA
>JAQGJF010000837.1 GCA_028290765.1 Tardiphaga sp. | reverse complement strand
TTAGGCTGATTCGGAACCGTCAACTTCGTCAATGCGAGGAGCTAATGCGAGGAGCTCTTGCGACGAGGCAATCCAGCTCTTGCTTCGTGGCCCTGGATTGCTTCGCTTCGCTCGCAATGACGGGGCTGATGCATCCGTTCATCGGCGCGCAAGCCGCAGCCCGCCGCCACGATCGCGAAGACGGCGGATTACGCTTCCGCCTTCGCTCTCCGAGCTACGGCGGACAAGTCGCCTAGAACCCGCCTACGCCGCCTCGTGCGTCCCTACTCCGCCGCCACCACATGCGGCCGTTCGGCGACCTCTTCGAATTGCGGTTCGAGACGCTTCTTGAGGCGGCGATCGATCCGGTCGAGATAGATGTAGATCACCGGGGTGATGAACAGCGTCAAGAGCTGCGACACGCAGAGCCCGCCGACCACGGCGACGCCGAGCGGCTGGCGCAGTTCGGCGCCGGCGCCGGCGCCGATGGCGATCGGCAGGGTGCCGAAGATCGCCGCGAAGGTCGTCATCATGATCGGCCGGAACCGCAGCAGCGCCGCTTCGCGAATGGCGTGCTCGGCGCTCAGGCCGACGCGGCGGCGCTCCAGCGCGAAGTCCACCATCATGATGGCGTTCTTCTTGACGATGCCGACCAGCATGACGATGCCTATCATCGCAATCACCGACAGCTCCATGTTGGACAGCATCAGGGACAGGATCGCGCCGATGCCCGACGACGGCAGGCCGGAAATGATCGTGATCGGATGGATGAAGCTCTCATAGAGAATGCCGAGGATCACGAAGGCCGCGAACACCGCCGCCAGGATCAAGACGCCCTGCCCGCGCAATGAATCCTGGAACACCTGGGCGGTGCCCGAGAACCCCGAGGCGATCGTCACCGGAAGGTTGGAGGCGCCTTCGAGCGCGGTGATCTGGTCGACCGCATAGCCCAGCGAATAGCCCGGCGCCAGGTTGAACGAGATCGTCACCGCCGGCTGCTGGCCCTGGTGGTTGATCTGCAGCGGCCCGACCGTCGGCACCAGTTTGGCCACGGCGTCGAGCGGAATGGTCTGGCCGGTGCCGGTCTTCATATAAAGTTTCGAGAGGTCCGACGGATCGACGCGGAACTGCGGCTGTGCCTCCAGGATGATCTGATAGTCGTTGGACGGCATGTAGATGGTGCCGACCTGGCGCGAGCCATAGGCATTGTAGAGCTGGTTGCGCACCTGATCGACGGTGACGCCATAGACCGCGGCTTTTTCGCGATCGATGTCGACGGTCATCTGCGGGTTCTTGATGTAGAGATCGGTGGTGACGTCGAGCAGTCCCGGTATCCTGGCAATCTTCTCGCGCATCTCCGGCGCCAGGCGATAGAGCGATTCAGTGTCGCCGCTCTGCAGCACGTACTGGTACTGGCTCTTCGAAATGCGCCCGCCGATATTCAGGTTCTGGATGCTCTGGAAGAACGCCTGCATGCCGGGAATTTGCGCCGCCTTCTGCCGCAGCCGGCCGATCACGGCAATCGCGGGGTCACGTTCTTTCTGCGGTTTCAGCGCGATGAATAGCCGGCCGTAATTGGCGGTGGGGTTGGGCCCGCCGGACCCAACGGTGCTGTTGATGTAATCCACCGCCGGGTCCGATTTCAGGACCTGGACCAGCGCCTGCTGCCGCACCTTCATGGCTTCGAACGACGTATCGGTGGCGGCTTCGGTGACGCCGGTGAGGAAGCCGGTATCTTCCTGCGGGAAGAAGCCCTTCGGAACCGCGATATACAAGGCGACCGTTCCGCCGAGCGTGGCAAGCGTGACGAGCAGCATCAGCGCCTTGTGCGCCAGCACCTTGTCGAGCGCCCATTCGTAGCCGCCGAGCCAGGCCGCGAACATGCGCTCGAAGGCGCGCAGGATGAAATTTTCCTTCTTGGCCGGGTCGTGAGCCTTGAGCACCCGCGCGCACAGCATCGGGGTCAACGTCAGCGACACGAAACCCGACACGATGATCGCGACCGCGATGGTGACCGCGAATTCGCGGAACACGCGGCCGACGATGCCCCCCATCAGCAGCACCGGAATGAACACCGCGATCAGCGAGAAGGTGATCGAAATGATAGTGAAGCCGATTTCGCGCGCGCCTTTCAGCGCCGCCTCGAACGGCTTCATGCCGTGTTCGATGTGACGAACGATGTTCTCCAGCATGACGATGGCGTCGTCGACCACGAAACCGACCGACAGGGTCAGCGCCAGCAGCGTCATGTTGTTGATCGAGTAATCCAGCAGGTACATCACCGCGCAGGTACCGAGCAGCGAGATCGGCACTGCGAGTGCCGGAATGAAGGTCGCCGAAGCCGAGCGCAGGAACAGGAAGATCACCATGATCACCAGCGCCACCGCGATCATGAGGGTTTCCTCGACGTCGCTGACGGCCTGCCGCACCGAAATCGACCGGTCCATCATCACGTTCAGCGTGACAGACGGCGGGATCTGCGCCCGTAGCGCCGGAAGTTTCGCCCGCACGCCATCCACCACTGCGACGGTATTGGCGTCGGGCTGCTTCTGAATGGCCAGAACGATGGCGCGCTCGTCGTTCAGCCAGGTCGCGATCTTGTCGTTTTCGACGCTGTCATAGATCCGGGCGACCTCGTCGAGCTTGACCGGCGAACCGTTGCGCCAGGCGACCACGACCTTGCGATAGTCCACCGCCTTGTCCATCTGACCGGAAGCCTGCAGCGAGATGTCCTGCTTCGGCCCGTTCAGGGTGCCGACCGGCGTCGACGAATTGGCGCGCGACACGGCGGTCCTGATGTCCTCGAGCGACAGCCCCCGCGCCGCCGCCGCTTCGGGATCGGCCTGCACCCGGATGGCGAATTTCTGGGCACCGAAAATCGAGACCTGCGCCACGCCGGGGATTTGCGACAGCGTCTGCCCGATGGTGATGTCGCCATATTCATTGACCGCCGACAGCGGCAGCGTCGCCGAGCCCAGCGAGACGAACAGCACCGGGAAATCCGCCGGGTTCACTTTGCGGAAACTCGGCGGGATCGTCATCTCGATCGGCAGGCGGCGTTGCGCGATCGTGAGCGCGGTCTGCACGTCCAGCGCCGCCGCATCGATGTTGCGGTTGAGGTCGAACTGGATGGTGATCAGCGAGGTGCCCTGCGACGAACTCGACGACATCGACGAGATACCGGCGATGGTCGACAGCTGGCGCTCGATGATGCCGGCCACCGAGGCCGCCATGGTATCGGCGCTGGCACCCGGCAGCGTGGCCGTCACGGCGATGGTCGGAAAATCAACCTTGGGAAGTGCGGAGACCGGCAGCAGCCGGAAGCCGAAAATACCGAAGGCGATGATCGACGCCGTGATCAGCGTCGTCATCACGGGTCGGCGGATACAGAGTTCCGAGAGGGTCATGGTTCAGGCCCCGGCCTTGCGCGCCCGCGGCTCAACCCGCGTACCGTCCGACAGCAGCAACTGGCCGTCGACAACGACATCCTCGCCGCCGGACAGCCCCTCGGATATCACCGACACGCCCTGGAAGGTGCGATCGACCTTGACCGGCATCACCTTGGCCACGCCCTCCTTCACGGCAAAGACGTAGTTGCCGGTCTGGCTGCGCTGCACGGCGACCGTCGGCACGACGACGGAATTCTCGGTGCGGATGATCAGCTTGGTCGCGACCAGCGTTCCCGGCCACAAGGTCTCATTCCCATTGGCCATGATGCCGCGCACGGTGACCATGCCGGTGGTGGAATCCACGGTGTTCTCGACCATCGCGACCTTGCCGTCCTCGGAGCGCTGGTGGCCCGGAATGGTGGCGACGACCTTGGAGTCGCCTTTCGCCATGGCCTCGCGCAAATCGACCAGCACCCGCTGCGGGATTGCGAAGGAAACATACACCGGCGCCATCTGGTTGATGGTCGCGAGCGGCGCGGTATCGGCCGGTCGGACGAAGTTGCCGACCTTGACGTTGGCGGCGCTGATGCGGCCGGCGAACGGCGCGCGGATGATGGTGTAGCTTTTCTGGACCTTCAGATTATCCAGCGCCGACTGATCGGCCTTGATGGTGCCCGCCAGAATGTCGGCCTGGGTCTGAGCGTTGTCGACATTGACCTGGGTGGTGGCGCCCTTGCCGATCAGGTCGCTGAAACGCTTCAGGTCGCGCTCGGCGCCAGCCAGTTGGGCGCGGTCGCGGGCGAGCGTGCCCTCGGCCTGCTCGATCTGGGCATCGATCTGACGCGCATCGAGCGTAAACAACAGGTCGCCCTCGTTGACCCGGGCGCCATCCTCGAAATGGACCGAGACGATAGTGGTCTCGACCCGCGATTTCAGCGCCACGCTCGAGATCGGCGTCACCGTTCCGATCGCATCGACATCGACCGGGACCGGCTTGCGCTCGGCTTTCGCCAGCTCCACCGAGACCACCCGCACGCGCGGCGGACTCTGCGCGGTGGCGCCGCTGTTGCCGGTCCACGAGGCGCGGGTCAGGAAAGCCCCCAGCGCGACTGCGCCCAGCAAGCCCGTCAGAATCACCAAAGTACGCTTTTTCATTATTGTCCCACGTCAACCGGTCCGCGAGGATCGGACGATCCTGTTTTATTTGCGCCTGTTTCACGCCGTTTTCCGGCTGTTGGTGACTATTCAGTTAATTGTAACCGATTATCACAGCCACGTTAATCATGGTATGCCAGACACACTAAAATTTCGTATGGTCGGGACACGCGATGCGGGTAGCTACTTGGAACGTCAACTCAATTCGGCAGCGGCTCGACCATTTGCTGGTCTGGCTGAAGGACTGCGCGCCCGACATCGTCTGCCTGCAGGAGATCAAATGCGTCGACGAGGCGTTCCCGCGGGAGCCGATCGAGGCGCTCGGCTACAACGTCGTCACCCACGGCCAGAAGACGTTCAACGGCGTCGCGCTGCTGTCGAAATATCCGCTCGAGGAGTCCACACCCCGGCTGGCCGGCGACGACGACGATGTCCATGCCCGATTCCTCGAAGGCGTGGTGTCGCTGAAGCACGGCGTGGCGCGCGTTGCCTGCCTCTATCTGCCCAATGGCAATCCGGTCGGAACCGAGAAATATCCATACAAACTCAAATGGATGTCCCGGCTTGCTGACTATTCACGAGAGCGGCTCAAGGCCGAGGAGCCGCTGATTCTGGCCGGTGATTTCAACGTCATCCCGGCGCCGCAGGATGTGCATAACCCGGCCGCCTGGGTCGAGGACGCCCTGTTCAAGCCGGAAACCCGCGAAAGCTTCCAGACCCTGCTCGGCCTAGGTCTGACCGACGCGCTGCGCGCGGTCACCGACGCGCCCGGCCAGTACACTTTCTGGGATTACCAGGCCGGCGCGTGGCAGAAGAACAACGGTATCCGTATCGACCACCTGCTGCTGTCGCCGCAGGCCAGCGACCGGCTGACCGGCGTCGGCATCGACAGCTATGTGCGGGCCTGGGAGAAGCCGTCCGACCACGTTCCGGTCTGGATCGACCTGGATCTGGAGCGGTAACCGAAGCTTCAGGCTGCAAGTCCCGCCCGGCTATCTGCCGACAACGACCCGATCACCTCCGCCACCTTGTCGAGCTCAGGCCTGCCGAGATCGCGCAGCGGGAGACGCACGGCCCCGCCTTTGAAACCCCGGACATTCATGGCCGCCTTGGTGGTCTGCGGCTGGCCAAAATTGCGGGCGAGCGCCCGGAACGGATACCACAAGCGATGCAGATCTCGCGCCGTCGCGCCATCGCCTGACTCAACCGCGCGATAGGCGGCAAGAATCAGTTCCGGCAGGGCGCAGCTGTTGGTGGAGCTGATCCCGTCGAAGCCGGCCATCATCGGGCCGAGGAACGCCAGATCGGATGCACAGAACAGCCTGATCCTGCCGCCGAGGCGATTGGCAATCTGGTCGATCGCCGTCGGCGAGAGGTCGCCCTGCTTCACACCGGCAACGCCCGGAATATCGGCAAGCTGTTCGAGCGTGGCAGGATTGAGCGTAATGCCGATGCCCGGCGCATTGTAGACGAGAATTCCGGTCTTCGACAAAGGCGCCATATCCTTGAAGAACGACACGATCTGCGCGTCGGTGACCTCGGACACGAAAGGCGGCGTCACCATCGGCAGGCCACCGAGATCGCCGGCCAGCGATGTAAGATCGCGAACCAGCCTCACATCCGACGCCGCGCTGCACAGCATGACCGGGACACGATCGCCGACGATGGCCATGACGCGGCGGAACAGCTCGGCACGCTCGTCCGCGGACATGGCGGGGAATTCGCCGTAGGTGCCGCCGATCAGGATGCCGTCGTAGCCCAGTGCGATCACGCGCTCGATATTTGCTGCCAGCCCCTCATAGTCGAAGCTCCCGTCGGCATGGAACGGCGTGACGGCGATGTTGAAGATGCCGTGCAGGCGCGAGCGGCATTCCGTGATGTCTTTCATGATCTTTCTTCCTTGATGATGATATTTACAGGCCGAGCCTTCGCATCGGTCGTTCGACTGAACCCAGCGCCCGATAGCCGG
>JAQGJF010000807.1 GCA_028290765.1 Tardiphaga sp. | reverse complement strand
GAACCAGACATAATTCGGCATCGCCGGAATCCGCATCCCGAAGCTGACCATGAACTGGAACCAGAGATAATAGACCCCCGATGTGTGCAGGATGCGCCAGGCTCGGGGCCCAATGGCCTGCGCGGTGCGGTCGAACGACGTCGCCGCCATGGCGATGATGAAGCCATAGCCGATGCTGCCGAACACGTAGGAAGCAAGCGAGGTGGCCGCCGCGTAGTCGGCCGGCGCCATTACCGCAAAGCAGACGATCGCGACGGCGTGGATCCCATGCGAGACCGCGAAGGAAAGCCCGAGGTAGCGCCGGTTGCGCAACTGCCAGCGCGTGAAGGCGCTAGGCCACAGCCGATACAGGGCCGCTGCGGAAAAGGCGAGGCAGAAGAACAATAGCGACGTCCGCGCGGTGTAGCGGATCACCAGCCTGATGCCGTCGACCTCGAAGCCGCGCATCGACGCCAGCCAGATCGCCAGCGCCGTCATTACCAGCGAAGTCGCACCGAGTAGATACCAGCCTTCGAGATAGCGCTGCCGTGCCTGCATGGGGTTCTTCGCGGTTATGTAATCACCAGTTACATGCGAGAGCGGCGGCATCGTCAACCGTGTAATCAGTGCTTACATTCACGATCGGGTGATGCTAGAAGGGGCGATGCCGCGTTCCGCCAAGCTGCTCAAGCCTTCGTCGGCCGCCCAAGCCGGCGCCGCCAAGCCGCGCCGGCGGCCAGCCAGCCGGGCGGAGCCAAAGCCCTATCACCATGGCGACCTCCGCCGCGTCCTGATCGAGGCGGCGCTGGCGCTGGTCGAGGAGGGCGGGGTGGAGACGGTCAGCGTGCGCGAGGCCGCGCGCCGCGCCGGGGTGTCGCCGGGGGCGCCGTTCCGCCATTTTCCCAACCGCAATGCGCTGATGACGGCGGTGGCCGAGGAAGCCCAGCGCCGGTTCCGGGCCGAGATCGCGGCGGCCATGGCGGAAGCACCCGGCGGCGATCCGCTGGCGCGGTTTCGCTCGCTCGGCGTTGCCTATCTGCGCTGGGCGATGCGCAATCCGGCGCATTTCGAGGTCATTTCGAGCGGCAAATATTTCGACCATGACGGCGCCGAGCGGCTGAGCCAGGACAATGCCGAGATCATCGACATGGCCGGGCAGGCGCTGGCCGACGCTTTTGTCCAGGGCCGGCTGCGTTCGGCCGACCTCAGGACGGTGCAGATTGCCGGCCGGGCGATGGTTTACGGCTTTGCCCGCATGAATATCGACGGCCATTTTCCGCGCTGGGGCGTGGCGGAGGCAGACGCCGGCCGCACCGCGGAGGCGATCGTGGATCTGTTCATCGAGGGGATTGCGAAGCGGCGCGGGGGCTGAGGCCGCTTTCTTACCCTCCCCTCCAGGGGAGGGTAAGAAAGCGGCCAATTGACCAAGCCTCAACCCTTCATCGCCAAATTCATTGCGCGTTCATGACCGTTCCATTACGTTTTCATGACGCGATGCGGTGACCGGCCGTGTCGCGCGCCTTCTGGCCGCCGCCAGCCGAGGCTGGGGCCGTGCCGGGGTTTGTTGCGTCCAAGGCCATGGTGCCGCCGCTCAATCCAATACCGTCGACCACCGCTGCGACCGCCGCCACTCCCATCGGGATCTGGCGGCTATTAGCCGTGGCGGCGCCGCACATCGGCGCGCTGGTGGTGATGCTGCAGACCGAGACCGATTTCGGCGCACGGCTCGGCTTCGTGCTGGCCTGGGGCATCCTGAACTGCTTCTGGATCGCGCTGTTGCGGCGCCCGGCGCTGTCCGGCGCGCTGTCGCTGACCTTGGTGGTGATCCTGGTGCTGCTGTCGCGGCTCAAGCACGACGTCGTGCAGATGACCGCCAACTTCGTCGACCTGATGGTGATCGACCGCGACACCGCCGCGTTCCTGTTTACGATCTTTCCCAATTTGCGCTGGTCGGTGGTCGGGGCCGCGCTGGTGGTGATCCCGCTGATGTATGCGCTGTGGTGGCTGGATCCGTTCCGGATCCGCCGTCTGCCGGCCGCGGCCGCGACGCTGGCCTGCCTGGCGGCGCTGGTCGGCTGCGCGCTGACTTGGCCGGACGAAGCCTGGCGCGGCTACTACGACGACGGGTATTTGTCGAAATTCGCCCGCTCCGGCGTCACCGCGGTTTCCGATTTCGTCCATTACGGATTCATGGAATCCGATACCGTGGTCGCCGAGCGGCTGAAGATGCCGCTGGTGGATTCCTGCCATCCGGCCGGGCGGCGACCCAACATCATCATGATTCACGACGAGTCGAGTTTCGACATTCGCCTGGCGGCGGATATCAAGGTGCCGCAAGGCTACGGCAGCCACTTCAATTCGTTCGACGGCAAAGCGCGAAAATTCCTGGCCGAGAGCAATGGCGGGCCGAGCTGGTTCACCGAATATAATGTGCTGGCCGGGCTGTCGTCGCGCTCGTTCGGCCGGTTTTCCTATTTCGTGACGCGGATCGCGTCGGGCCGGGTCGAGCGCGGCCTGCCGCTGGCGCTGCGCCGCTGCGGCTACAGCACGGTGTCGCTGTATCCGGCGTTCGGCGCCTTCATGAGCGCGCGCAGCTTCCAGACCACCACCGGCATCCAGCGCTTCTACGACGCGAAGGACCTTGGCGCCAAGGGCGTGGAGCCCGACGGCTTCTTCTACGACAAGGCCGTCGGCCTGATGTCGCAGGAGGCGCCCAAGACGCCGCTGTTCATGTTCGTCTATCTCGCCGCCAATCATTTCCCGTGGGAGACCAAATTCCGCCCCGACCTGACGCCCGGCTGGCGCGGTCCGGGCAATGAGGCGTCGGTCGATGAATATCTGCGTCGGCAGAAGATGAGCGCCGACGACTACGCCGCCTTCGTCGCCCAGCTGAAGAAGCAGTTTCCGGCGGAGCCGTTCCTGATCGTGCGCTATGGCGACCATCAGCCGGAATTCTCGCCGCACCTGCTCGATCCGACGCTCGACGAGGCCGGCATCGGCAAGAAGCTGGAAAATTACGACCCGCGCTATTACGCGACCTATTACGCCATCGATGCGATCAATTTCGAACCGGTCAAGAGCCCCGCGGTGATGGAGACCATCGACGCCGCCTATCTGCCGCTGGTGATCCAGGAAGCCGCCGGCATCCCGCTCGACCCGTCCTTCGAGGAGCAGAAGAAGATCATGCTCCGCTGCAAGGGATTGTTCTATGCCTGCAAGGACGGCGCCGAGGCGAGGCGGCTGAACCGGCTCTTGATCGATGCCGGGATGATCAAGAATCTTTAAAGGCGAGGGCGCTCTTGCTTTATCCCCCCCTTGTGGGGAGGGTGGCTTCGCGAAGCGAAGTCGGGTGAGGGGAACAGTCTCTCGTTTTGCGGCTTCCCCTCACCCGGCACGGACTTCGCGGTAGCCGATGCAGAGCATCGGCGTTCTAGTTAAGTGACGGCGGCCAAAGGCCGCCTTCGGCCACCCTCTCCCACAAGGGGAGAGGGAAGAAGGGCCGCGCGTCTCGTCTCCCTACTTCCCGATCTTCTCCCACAACCACCGCGCCACCGCATCCGGCGAGCTCGTCGCGTCATTGCCGCTGGCGCGCAGATTCGCTTCGCGCATGGTGGCGATGTCGATCTTGCCGAGCAGCGGTTGCAACGCTGTGCGCAACGCCTGGTCGTCGGCGCGTTTCGGCGACAGCAACACGATCGCGTCATAGGGCGGAATCGCGCGCTTTGGATCGTCCAGCACCACCAGGTCATATTTGGCGATCAGGCCGTCGCTGGTGTAGCCGGCGATGACGTCGACTTCGCCGGAAGCTACTGCGGCGTACATGAAATCCGGCTGCATCTGGCGCTGGGCGCGAAACGACAGGCCGTAGGCTTTTTGCAGGCCGGCCCATTCCGGGCGCGAGAAGAATTCATAGTCCGCCGCCATCGACAGCGTACCGGCATGCGCGGCGAGATCGGCGATCGAGCGGATGCCGAGTGCCTCGGCGCGTTTCTTCGGCATCACCAGCGCATAGGCGTTGGCAAAACCGAGTTCGCCGAGCAGCGTGATATGCTGACCGGCCAGCGTGGTTTTCAGCTCGGCGAGCAATTCCTCGCGCGGCTTGATGTCGGTGTGGTGAAACTGGTTGGCCCACAGCGTGCCGGAATAATCGACATAGACGTCGATATCGTTCGACGCCAGCGCATCGAAGATGACGTTGGAGCCGAGGCCTTCGCGGGTATTGGCGGTGAGGCCTTGCGCGCGCAGCCGCTGCGCCAATAGCGCCGAGAGCACATATTGCTCCGTAAAAGTTTTGGCGCCGACCTTGTAGCTCGATTTCGACGTCGCCAGCGCCGGCACCAG
>JAQGJF010000790.1 GCA_028290765.1 Tardiphaga sp. | reverse complement strand
ACCCGATAACGGCGGTATCATGCCGAGCACAATTCAGAGCTTCTTCACGGCCATCGATCCTGGTTCGCCCCCGCCTTAACAGCTTTGGAATTCCGCCTTGCGACGGAATCAATCTCACCGAAATGAGACCTTTAAGCTCAAGCTGCTAAGGTGGAGGCGCCGGGTACTGCCCCCGGGTCTGCCCGTAGTCCACTCTAAGGTTCAGCGCCATCGTCTTGCGACAGGTAGACTTTACGCGGGATTGCGGGCGAAAGCCAGTGGCACCTTCGCCGCGGCTTGACAGCACCCGGGCCCGGCGCAACCCTCTACGAAACCCCTGCTGCACGGCTTGCAAAGACGGGGGTAAGGGAGGATATGCCATGGAACTCACGCCGCAACAGGTTGAAAGTTTCCACACCGAAGGCTGGCTGTTTCTGCCCGAGCTGTTCAGCCCGCAGGAGGTCGAATTGCTCCGGCACGAGGCCGAGGCGATCTACCGCGAGCAGCGCCCCGAAGTCTGGCGCGAAAAGAGCGGCGCGCCGCGCACCGCGTTTGCGGCCCATCTCTACAACGAGGCGTTTCGCCTGCTCGGCGCCCATCCGCGCATGATCGATCCAGTCGAGCAGATTTTTGGCGAAAAAGTCTACATGCATCAATACAAGATCAACGCCAAATCGGCGTTCACCGGCGACGTCTGGCAATGGCACCAGGACTACGGCACCTGGAAGCGCGACGACGGCATGCCGCTGCCGAAGGCGATGAACATCGCGGTGTTCCTGGACGAGGTCATGCCGATCAACGGACCGCTGATGCTGGTGCCGAAAAGCCAGACCGCGGGCGACCTCGTGGCCTCGCACGACACCTCCACCACGTCCTACCCGCTGTGGACGCTCGACGAAGCCACGGTGACCCGTCTGGTCGATGCCGGCGGCATCGTCGCGCCAACCGGCAAGGCCGGCGGCATGCTGATGTTCCATGGCAATCTGGTGCACGGCTCGGCCGGCAACATCACGCCCTATCCGCGCAAGATCGTCTACCTCACGCTCAACGCGGTTTCGAATTATATCCGCACCCCGACGCGACCAGAATTCATCGCGCATCGCGATTTTACGCCGATCCAGACCGTCGACGACGACGCGCTGACGCGGCATGCGCAAAGCCATCGCCAGGCGGCGGAGTAGCGGAGCGGCAAACTTAACGTTCGTCATGCCCGGGCTAAAGCGCGAAGCGCGTCTTCGCGTGCGTCCCGGCCATGACGAGAAATTTTTCCGAACCATCGTTGGATCAACCCCTTCCATGAACCTGCACCACCTCCTCGAAAAGCGCCGCGCCGCCGGCAAGCCTGTCCGCGTGGCGCTGATCGGGGCCGGCAAGTTCGGCTCGATGTTTCTGGCGCAAGTGCCGCACACGCCGGGCCTGGAAGTGCCGGTGATCGTCGATCTCGATCCGGATCGCGCGCGCGAGGCCTGCAGGACCGTGGGCTGGGACGAGGCGCGGATCGCCGCCACGCGTTTCACCGACGACGGATCCGCCGCGACCGGCGGCACGATCGAAGTGATCGTGGAAGCCACCGGCAATCCTGCGGTCGGCATCAAACACGCTCGCGCGGCCATTGCGGCCGGCAAACACATCGTCATGGTCAATGTCGAGGCCGATGTGCTAGCCGGACCGCTGCTCGCGGAAGAGGCCCGCCGGGCCGGCGTGGTCTATTCGCTCGCCTATGGCGACCAGCCGGCGCTGACCGCCGAGATGGTGGATTGGGCGCGCGCCACCGGATTCCGCGTCGTCGCCGCCGGCAAGGGGACAAAATACCTGCCGGCCTATCACGATGTGACGCCGGCCGGGGTCTGGAGCCATTATGGCCTCACCGCCGGCGAGGCGCAGTCCGCCGGCATGAACCCGCAAATGTTCAACTCGTTTCTCGACGGCACCAAATCCGCCATCGAAATGGCCGCGATCGCCAACGCCACCGGGCTTGACGTGCCGGCCGACGGGCTGCTGTTTCCGCCTTGCGGCGTCGACGACCTGCCGCATGTGATGCGCCCGCGCGAGGCGGGCGGCGTGCTGGAGAAATCAGGCGTAGTGGAAGTGGTGTCGTCGCTGGAGCGCGACGGGCGCCCGGTATTTCGCGACCTGCGCTGGGGTGTCTATGTCGTGCTGGAGGCGCCGAACGATTACGCCGCCGATTGCTTTCGCCAATATGGCCTCAAGACCGACGCCTCCGGGCGCTATGCGGCGATGTACAAGCCGTATCATCTGATCGGACTCGAGCTGAACATCTCGATATTGTCGGCGGCGCTGCGCGGTGAGCCGACCGGGCAACCGCATGGTTTTCGCGGCGATGTCGCCGCTGTCGCCAAGCGCGACCTGCGCGCCGGCGAGATGCTGGACGGCGAAGGCGGCTACACGGTTTGGGGCAAGTTGATGCCGGCGGCCAAAAGCCTCGGCGCCGGCGCGCTGCCGATCGGCCTCGCCCACAAGGTGCGCCTGAAACATGCTGTCGCGCACGGCAATGTGGTGCGATGGAGCGATGTCGAGGTGAACGCCAGCGATGACACCATCGTGACCCGCCGTGCGATGGAAGCGCGATTCGCAACCGCAGCCGATCCGCGAATTTGAAACTGCCTAGGCGAAGGACGCGTTTCACAGTGGAATCCGAACGTGCGAATTCGACCACCTCTCCCATAGGGAGAGGTCGGCGCGTAGCGCCGGGTGAGGGGTTGCACCCCGATGACATAATCTCGTCGGAATTTCTACAGAACTAAGGCACTTGGCGGATGACCCGGCAATGCCTTCCCTCGGATGTGATCGGAGGTATGTTTAGCGATGGAGATCATGAGCTCCTATATACAGTCGAACAGCGGGGGGCGCTGATCAGATCGGTTCTTGAACCGAAGCGGGAACGGTTATGCCCTCCAATATTGCGTCGTCGCGTGCCTCCAATGCAGTACTGCTGTCGGGAGGCGTCACGCGCCTCGAAGTCACTCTCAAACTTACCACCGCGATCCTCGCGCTTGCCGCGGGCGTCTACACCTATCTGGGCGTGCGCGAATTACTCAACGGCAGCCCGACCACGGTGTTTTTCGCCGCAGTGATTTATTCGGTCGCGGTGTCGGTTGGCATCTATGCATTCTGGACCTTCCTGATGCAGTTCATGCCGCACGTGGTGAGCGGCACCGGCCGCGGCCTGATGTTCGGCTGCATGCTGCTCGGCTCATTAATGATCGTGGCGATGTCGTCGTGGCTCAATGCCTCGGCGCTGGCGGGCGCCGCGGCGATCCAGCAGCACCTCGCCACCACGGTGGAGAATTATACCCGCGATCTCGACACCGCCAACACCAATGCCATCGCCGCCCAGGGGCTGCTGCCGGACATCCAGTTGGCGTCGTCGCGCTTTGCCAGGCTCGAGGATGCCGAACGCGCCGGGTCGCTGACCGGCACCGCGGGCTCGGGTACCGTGGTGCAGCTTCTGACGCAGATGTCAGGCCAGCTCGACAGCCTCGGCCAACAGGTTCAGGCTTCGGGCAAGCGCGTTTCGGCGCTGTACGAGGAAGGCAGCAAACATCTCGCAAAAATGCGCGAGCTGATCTCGGATCGCGGGCCGATCTCGACCCGCAGCGACGGCTTTGCAACCGAGTCGCTGGCGCTGACCGGCGTGATCGCCAATCTGCAGCAGACTTCAGTCGCTCCGGCGGTCAAGCGCGCCGCGGCCTCGCTGTCGTCGGGGTTCGTCGCGCCGGCCGCGGGCGGCCGCACCACCGATCTCGCCGATCGCCAGACCGCCGTGGTCGGCAAGGTGGAGAGTTCGATCGCCAGCCAGGCGGCGTCGCTGTCGGACGCGGCAGACAAGATTCTGGCAACGCCGCGCGTCGAACCGACGCGGTTCCAGACCCTGTCGCCCGCCGAAGCGGTGTTGCGATACGCGGGCGATTTTATCCCAAGCTGGGCCGGCGCGATCTCGATCGACCTGATGCCGGCGGTGCTGGTGTTGATTCTGTGTGTGGTGCACGCCGCGATCCGACGCGAAGGAATTCCCGCGGTCAACGCCTCCGACATGACCGCGGGCGAATTGATCGCGGCGGTACAGATGGCTCGTGAGGTCGAACAATCACGGCGGACCAGCCCAACCGAGGCTTTGCCGGCTGAGGCGAAACCCGACGGCGAGCCGGTGGCCGACGCCGCGGAGGAAAACGTCAGACCGCTGTCGTCGGCGCGGCAAACCAAATAGCCATGACGCCATCGTCCGCCTTGCAGGAGCGGTTTCACGCCTGGCTCACCGGCAATGCCGACGAGCACATCCTGCGCTGGATTTTCCGCGGCATCGTCGCGGTCTCGGTCGCGGCGCTGGCCCATGATCTGGCCATGATGAACGGATGGACCGGCTCTCCCGATCCGGTACCGGCCGAAACGCGGCTTGCGCTGCCGCCGTCCGGCCTGCCGATACCATCGATCCTCGCGCCGTTACTACCGGGCGGCGACAAGCGCCTGTCGCCCTTGCCGCGGCCGGAGGGCGTGCTGGCCAGGCCGATGACGTTCGAACTCGTGAGCGGCGGCAGGCTGATGGCCACCGGCACCAT
>JAQGJF010000752.1 GCA_028290765.1 Tardiphaga sp. | reverse complement strand
TTACCGAATACGAGCCAGCCGCGATCGCGAAGGTCGATTTTCCGCCGGCGGCCTGCCCGGTGATTGAATACACCCCTGGCGCAGCCGCCAGCCGATCAGCAAGCAGCGCCGCGCCGCCGCCGATGGCGTAGCTCCCGGCCGCGGCGAGCAGCAGATCCTTGAACGCGATCGCGTTGCCGGTGATCGCGTAGGTGCCGGTGGCCGAGGCCTGCAGACTTTTGAACGACGCGGCCGAGCCGGTGATGGCATAGGCGCCGGGCGAGCCAACCAGGACCGCGGTCGAGAATGCTTGCTGGCTGATCTGACCAAAGGTGAATCGGCCGAATGCATCAAACCACATTTAGGCGGACCTCACTTTGCGCAATATTCGGTGATGACGACGTAGCCGGCACCGCCAGCGCCACCCAGGAAGCCGTTGCCGTTCCACGCGTTGGCGCCGCCACCGCCACCGCCCTTGGTGCCGGCCTCACCTGCCGTTCCAGAAGAAACGCCGCCTCTGCCGCCATTGCCGAATCGTGAGCTGCCACCTGTGCCTGCCAGGCCGAAGTTGGTATTGATGGCGTTGGACCAGCCGTTGGTTCCGGGGGCGCCTGGAGTTGTCACGTCTCCTGTGCCCGCGACACCGCCCGCTCCACCTTGAGGAGAGGAGGCGCCGCCGCCGCCGCTGCTGAAGCCGCCGCTGCCGCCCTTGCCAATACAGAGGGCGCCAACGCTGGTGTCTCCACCCGCGCCGCCTGCGGAAGTCCCGCCCGGGCAAGTACCGCCGGTACCTGTGCTGACGGTCTGTGACGCTCCAATGGTAGCCGCGGTGGCAATTTTTCGGGAGTATGATCCCGCACCCCCGCCACCAGCGCAGGCCGTGTTGCCGCCACCGGATGACGCGCCGCCACCGGCACCGCCGGCACCGACGGCCTCAATTTCCGCATATAGAAGGTTCGCGTCCGGAGTGTACGTTCCTGAAGATGAAAACACCTGCACGCGGATCGCGCGGACCACGCCGAGGTTGACGGCGGCCTGATCCTTTTGCGTCGACGTCAGCGCCGAGAACGGCGGGTTGGTGCTGATGATCGCCTGCCAGGGCTGCCACACACCGGCCAACAGAACGCGGACATACATCCAACCATCGGCCTGAATGCTGGTCGCGCGCTGCATCAGGTATCCTGCGCCAACCCCGGAGTAGATCACGACCTCAAGATATCCCTGCCATCCAGCGTATGGCGCGTTGGTACAGTTGTTGGTGGCTGCACACCAGTTGCCAGGGGATGTGTATGTGTTGAGGTCGCCGAGCGACGGGATGAGGCCCGTCTGGTTAATGCCGAGGTTCAGCCGCGCCTGATTTTGTTGCGCTGCCGTGAGTGACATCGCGTCGTCGAACTGCAGGACGTCGGCGGGGAACGGCACGATCCCGACGGTGGGCGGCGCCGAGAACGAAACCTTCGCTCCTGTCGACGACAGCGTGATGGTGGTTCGGGCGATGGTCTGCGTCGATGCCGTGTATATGCCGAATCCCCACTCCCATTGCGACAGGTCGGCGCTTTCGGCGCGGTAGCGATAGGTCTTGCCGTCGACCATCGCCGGGTTCGACGCGGCGGGACCAACGTAGCCGGTCACCGCCGACGCATAGACCCAGTCCGTGGTTCCTCCGAGCGTCGGGTTGAATTTGACGCCGAGCGCGAGACTGGCCATCAGGCGGCCGTCCTGCCGCCGAGCGCGCGGCTGATGGTGGCAATCTCGTTATGCAGATCGAATAGCGGCCGCTCCAGATCCTTGATCTTCGTGGTCAGCGGATCGGCCTTGATGGCGACGGCCTGCGCCTTCGCCAGCACGGCGTCGCGCTGCTCGCGCAATGGCGCCACCTGCGCGGCGATCGCCTCGCGTTCCGCGCAGGCCTCGGTGAAGCGGGCGCGCAGCAGGTCCTGGGTGTTGGGCATGGGGATTCCTTAAAGCTAGTGTTGCATCACGCGTTGCGTTGAGGAGCCGCGCCCTGGCGCGGCGTCTCGAAGGATCGAGAAACGCATGGACTCGCAGGCCATCCTTCGAGACGCGCGCCTCGACGGCGCACGAGCGCCGCCTTGGAGCGCGCTCCTCAGGATGAGGTCCACCGCTACGTCAGCGTAAACACCCCGCCGACCTGATCGAGGTCGACGGAAAAGCTGTTGCCGTTGGTGACGGTGATCGAGGTGCCGTAGTCCCACCACGCGATCAGCGGATCGGCCGGGCTGGTCGGGGTGTCGTTGTAGAGCACCGCATACTGGAACGGTCCGATCGAGCCGCCGGCGCCGGTGAAGGTCACGTCCGCGAGGATCAGCTTGAAGGTGCCGGAGGTCTGCGCGCCGGAGGAAAACACCGCGGTGGTGCCGCCGGCCGCATAGCCGTTGCCGGCGCCGATCTCGGTCAGGTTGGCCTTGACCGCATTGGCCGCAACCGGGAGCGTGTTGGTCAGCATGATCTTCAGCGTGTCGGTATCGAGGTTATGGACCTTCTTGCAGAGGTCCTCGGTGAACTGGTTGAATTTTGTGTAGGTCGCCATGTCAGTTCATCCTTCCGTTGGGTACCGGCGCGATGCCGATCGGTTCGCCATTTGGATCCCGCACGATCTGCTTCGGGGCGTTCATCGCGTCGGCGATGTTTTTCATGCCGAGCTGGAATTCGTGCATCATGGCCATGACGAGGGCGGCGCCGTCCGGCTGTGCCGGCAGGGTTTCGCCGTCCGGGCCGGGTTGCGGCTGGTTCATGTTCCGGATCGATTCCGCGGCGGCACTGCGCAGCGCGATCTGGGCCTTCGCTTCGGCCTCGCGCTGCAGGCCTTCGATCTTGGCTTCCGTCATCGCCTTCTGGTTGGCGATGTCCGCCTGCACCTTGGCGTTCTGCGCCTGCAACTCGGCAGCGGCTTTGGCCGCTTCCGGATCCGGCGGCTGGTTTGGCTGCGACTGCGCGATGCTCCGCGAAATATCCTGCTGGGCTGAAGTGGGCAGCGGCGAGTATTTCAGCAGCGCCAGCCAGGTCGTCGGCGGCAGCATCTTGCCGACCACGGGGAGGATCTGCTGCAGCATCGCCCAGGTGGCTTCCTTCTGGTTCGGCGAGGTCGGGCTTTCGTCGACGATCACGTCATAGGTCGACACGCCGGGCTGGCGCACCAGCGGCACATATTGCGCCTGGTCCTGGCCGACGATCTTGATCAGCCTGCCGTCCGAAAGATAATTCTCGATCAGATAGAGCAGCAGCCGGCCCTGTTCCTTGCGATAGCGGCGCAGGCTGTCGAACAGCGGCTGCAGGATGGTCATCGCCGATTGCTTGCGCTGCAGGTCGAGGCGGGCGGCCTGGCTGGCGCCCGACTGCATTCCGAGAATCTCGACATTGACGCCGGAGACGTCACGCAGCGAGGTGATCGCGAAATTCATCAGCTCGAACGTCGACGATGGAAACGCGGTCTGCGGCTTCTGTGCGAATTTCGGATTGACGCCGCTCAAGGCGCCGGCCTTCAGATACGTCACCTGGTCCTGTTTGGCGTAGCTCTCTTCGCCCTCGAGGTCGTTCTCGAAGAAGCCGCCGCGCTCCGCCATGATGCCGCCCTTGGCGGAGGTGTTCATGATGTGCATGGTCTGCGACATCCACTTGTTCGACCACCGCGCCGGATCCTTCATGGCGCGGACCAGGCCGTAAAAGCTGTTCCGGTTCCGATCCCGCTTGCCCGTCATGCATTTAAACGAGAAATGATCCCTGCACGGCGCCTCGCCGATCTCGAGCAGGATGGCGCCGAGATAGGCCTGCTTGAACACCTTTCGGGTTTGCCTGGCAAAACGTAACGCGGCGCCGGCCAGTTTCGCCTTTTGGCCCAGCTCGTCGAACGCGTCCTTGTCCAGCGACAGGATGTTGTCCGGATTGGTCGGATCCATGACCCGCCACACCGGCTCGCGCTCCCACCATTGCGCGCGGACCATGGTGACGGTCTTGTCGATCGTCTCGCCCGAAGCGTCGTCCTTGTCGTAGAAGGTGCTGTTGTTGTGATGCGCCTCCTTTGAGTCCTTGCTGTCGACCCAGCCGGCGTTGTAGTCGGCATCCTCGAAATCGTCGTTCGGGCACAGCGCGCGGGCCTCGTCGATCGGGATGTTGCGACAGACGTGGAACAGCCGCCGCATGTCGACCAGGTTGCGCTTCTTGGCGGTGGAATCCCACACCATCTCGAGCGGATCGCGGCGCTCGATCTTCGGCGCGCCGTCGGGATCGTCCTCGTAATCGAGCCTTGTTTCGGTCCAGCCCATGCCGCAGACCACCATCTCGCGAAACGCGTCGGACTCTTCGTCCTCGGCGTCGCACTGGTCGCGGAACCATTTGGCTGCCGAGGTCAGCACCTCGTTGACCGTCACGTCGCCCTGCTTGCGCGGGATGAACTGCACTTCCTGGCGGTTCGCGACTTCCGATCCCGAGACGCTGTCGATGATCGGCTCGACCCGGTTCATGATGATGATCGGGCGGTTCATGTCGCGCAGTTTCTGCTTGTCGGTCTCCGACAGCTGGTCGCCCGACGTGAAGGCAAAATCCTCGCGCGCCGCCTCGCGCCATTCGGCCTGTTTCTCGAAGTCGAACAGGAACCAGCTCTTGAGTTTCCTGAACAGGGCTTCCTGGTCGGGCGTGGCTTCGGCAGCCGTGCGGGGGGTGTCGGGCGTTGGCGACGAGCGATCCATGGCGTAAGTTCCCTCTCAGTCGCGGTCGGTCATTTCAGGGATCATCATTCACGATGCGCTATTGCGCGCCGTGGCCCGCACAGGAGTGCGCCCGGAATGACGAAAGAAGTAGGGAGATGCAGCGCCGGACAGGACGGCGTGATCGCGTTCAACGCAAAAACCCGCCGCGCGTTTTGGCGGACGGGTTTTGAACGAAGCAATTCACTTTGAACAAAACACCATGGTTCACTGGACCAGTCAACCGATGTCCGAATTAGTTTTACACAGGCCGCAGCCCGGATGAGCGCAGCGACATTCGAAAGCGTGGCCCCGCATATCGCGCCGCTCATGCGGGCTACGATGCTCAACGCAAAAACCCGCCGCGCGTTTTGGCGGACGGGTTTTGAACGAAGCAATTCACTTTGAACAAAACACCATGGTTCACTGGACCAGTCAACCGATGTCC
>JAQGJF010000995.1 GCA_028290765.1 Tardiphaga sp. | reverse complement strand
CAGCCTGACGCTCGCGGCCGAGAAACGGCTGCACACCGCGCAGCCTTCCCTCAGCCGGCAAATCCGCAATCTCGAATACGAGGTCGGCGTTCAGCTCATGAGCCGCAGCGTGCACGGCATCGAGTTGACGGCCGCCGGACGGGCTTTTCTCGACCATGCGCGGCTGGCGCTGATGCAGGTCGAGGCCGCCATCGAGGCGGCGCGGCGGGCCGCTCACCCCGCCAAACCGACCTTTGCCCTCGGGTTTTTGACGGGACAGGAGATGGAGTGGCTTCCGGAAGCGATGCGCGTCCTTCGCGACCAACTGCCCAATATCGAGGTCTCGGTCTCCAGCCAGTATTCTCCGGACCTTGCGCAGGCTCTGCTGCGGGGGAAGCTCGATTTGGCCTTCATGCGTCCCGAAGCGCTGATGCCGGACCTCGACTATACGGTCATGGCCAAGGAGCCGCTTGTCGTCGTCATGCCCGGGGATCATCGGCTGGCGTCGCAGAACGCCGTCGCGCTTCACGACATCGCGGGTGAGAACTTCATCGGCATGTCGAACACGGCGCCCACGCTCCGCGTGATCATCGATGAATATCTGGAACGATCCGGGCTGAATCTCCAGCAAGCGCACCGGGTCGACAATCTGGCGATGGCGGTGTCGCTGATCGCATCGACCGGGGGCGTGGCGCTTCTGCCCGCCTATGCGAAGAATTTCCTGCCGCGGTCCGTGACCAGCCGTCCGCTCGAGGGTGAGGCACCGACGATCGATCTCGTCATTGGCACCAACAAGACCAACGCCTCGCCAATTCTCCGACTGTTCCTTTCGCGCGTCGATCAGTTGAAGAGGAGGGCTCCGCCAACGCATTGATCGTGGGTGCCAAGGTGAACACGGCAACGAAACATTCAGACAATCACCGAAAAATTACCCAGGCGACCACATCCGGCAAATGGATTCGTGGATCCAGATCCTTGATTGGAGTTGATTGATACCCTAATACCGCTATCAGGCGGGAGCGATACATGTCTGGACTGGTGAGGACGATCATTGCCGACGATCACGCCATCATTCGGCAAGGCCTGAAGCAGCTTCTGTCGACCGTGGACGAGCTTACAGTCAGTGGAGAAGCCGCGGACGGTGAAGCCGTTCACCGGCTGCTGAAGGAAAGCTCCGCCGATCTTCTCATCCTCGATCTCGGCATGCCGGGTGTGAGCGGGTTTCAGTTCATAGCTAGCCTGAAGACCGAATGGCCGGAGCTGCGGGTTCTTGTCCTCACCGCCAATGTCGAGCCACGTTCCGTTCGGGCAGCTTTTTCCGCGGGCGCGAATGGCTATTTGACCAAGAGCGGCGATCCATCCGAACTCATCGCTGCAATCGATGCCATCAGAAAGGGCAACGCCTATGTGGCGCAGGAGGTTCGCTTTGCGGTGGACCGGCATGACGGCCCGAACGAAACCCCGGAGCCCACGGCTGCGATCATATCTCCGGTCACGCTTACAAGGCGTGAGCGGCAAATCCTGGGGATGATTCCTCACGGTGTCACCAGCCGCGACATCGCCAACCGTCTCGGCATCAGCCCGCTGACCGCCCGGAAACATCGCGAGAATCTGATGCGGAAGCTTGATCTGCACAGTGGTGCTGAATTGACAGCCTACGCAATCCGTCTCGGCCTTCCAGCGGGCTAACACAACGGAAACTCGCGAACGAAGCCGCCGCGCCTGCCGGCGCGCGGAGAGGTTTCGATGCAAGAAGACAAGATACGCGAGTCGCTCGTCGAGCTTTTGTATCGCAATTCCTATGGGGTGGTGGTCGCCAACATCCTGATCTCCCTGGCGGCAGCGTACGTACTGAGGAGCACCGTATCGACGAGCTGGTTGATCGGATGGCTCGGCGCGTTGTATCTGCTCACCGCCATACGCGTCCTGGCGGCGCGCCGGTTCTTCAGCCGGGATAGAGAGCCGAAATCCGCGTTGCGATGGGCCTGGCTTGCGGCTGCGTTTTCCTGCGTGTCAGGCCTGCTGTGGGGCTTGCTCGGCTGGGTTGGATTCCTTCCCGTGCAGCCGATTCCTTTTTCATTCACTGTGATTGTTCTGACCGGTCTGATCTGCGGCACGGTTCCGTCGCTCTCGGCCTTTCCGCCCGCTCTCGTCGGCTCGATCATCGCAACGGTGCTGCCGATCACGGTACGCTCCATTACCAATGGAGGTGATATCTCCGGCGCATATCTCGCTTTGCTTGCGGGGCTTGTGGCCATCAATCTCTATTACTGCCGCACGACGTACCACATGCTGCGTGAGACCATCAGGTTGCGCCTGGAAAATGTCGAGCTGGTCAGCCACCTGCAGGAAGAGCGCGACCGCGCGCAGGCCGCCGATCGTGCGAAAACGCGTTTCCTTGCGGCCGCCAGTCATGACCTGCGCCAGCCGATCCATGCCTTGAGTCTGCTGATCGCCACGCTCGCGGTGCTGGCTCACCGCGGCGCTGTCCAATCCGGCGATGCACGCGATCTGGCCGGCAAGGCCAAATCCATGGTCGGCAACCTCAGCGCCCTGCTGAATGGACTGCTCGACATCTCCCGGCTTGATGCCGGTGTCGTCACGGTTGCGAAGGAGACGGTCAATCTGTCCCAGCTTTTTGACCATCTCAGCAACGAATTCGCGCCGGCGGCGAAGGACCGCGGCCTGGATTGGCGCGTTGTTGAAAGCCGTCTGCTGGTGGACAGCGATCCCATGATGCTGAAACGGGTCTTGGGCAATCTGCTGTCGAACGCCTTTCGATACACG
>JAQGJF010000731.1 GCA_028290765.1 Tardiphaga sp. | reverse complement strand
ATTCGAAGTCGTCCTTGGTCGCCGCACGAATGTTTTCATCGATGAAGCGGACCTGCCATTCCGGCGGCATATAGGCCGCGATCAACAGCAGCCCCTGCGGAGGCATGAAGGCCTGAACGCCGTCAGTCAGGGGATAGGAGTACTCGAACGTGCCGAAAGAAGACGTATAACGGGGAAAGACGCACAGGATACGCCGTACGGTCTGGCTGCCCTCAGCTCTCATCAAATGCCCCCTGCAGATGCGTTCTGCGAATACGCCATAGAACCGGCGCTGGTTCTGCTCGACGTTCGATCTAACCTCTCCACTGCAAAGCTGTTCCAAGCCTTTCGGGGCAGTCCGTGCGTACAATTAAGCATAGCGTCACAGGCTGATCTACAAATTCTTCAAGATTGTGGCAAAGTCGGCAACAGGTTGACGGTCCGGGGACGCCACAGGTTCAAAAGTTCGGCGACATGGCGGAAAGATTTCCGGCAGGGCGATGTTCGGCATGACGATTTCTTGACGTCGGGCGATCGCGATCATCACCTGGATCTCGGTCGGAAATCGCAAACACGCGAGCGTGAACTGCGCCGGTTGATGGGTTGGCGAGAGTCGCATACGGCGCTACAGTCGGGTCCCACGGATCGGATTGACAGCGGACTGGATGCTGGCGCGACTCAACAAACCGCAGCGACTGAAGGCCGGGTGGTACATCGCCCTGGCCTATTTGTGCTGTGTATTGGCCCCCAGCATGTCGTTCGCGTTCGCCGACGGGTCCCGATCGGCGCCATGCATCATTGAAGACCATGGCCCGGGCATGCATGTGCACGAATCGGGGCATGATGTTCAGGTTCAAGATCTGCAGGTTCAAGATTCGGCCCCTGTTCCTGCTCACATCCATGGACCGTTGATGGTCCACGATCACGCGACGTCTCAAAAAGACGGTGCGGTGCCGGCAAAAAGCCCGCAAAAGAACGCCGACACGCGATGCTGCGGATTGATTTCCGTGAGCGCTATCGCTGCCGGCGAGATCGTCCTGGTCAAGCCTGCGGTTGTGAGTTCGCCCTGCGAAACCGAGCGATATCGGACCGTGGCCGACAGCACTCCCCCCGGACTGTACCGTCCCCCCATCACCTGACCTGGCGAAATGACGCGGTGCCGTGCCCGACAGGGTCCGTGCGCCTGTGATTCAGCATAGTTCAGGGACCAATCCATGCTTGCGCAGCTCAAGGCGAAGGACACGGCCGTTCACGCGGGTGCGTCCGGATTCGATCGACGACATTTACGAACCCTGGCGTGGCTGGCTCTTGCCACCATTAGCCTGGGCGGCTGCCTGCAAACGGCTCCACCGCTGGTCGGTGCCGACCCTGCCGATCCCGGCGCAAGGGTCGCGGGCACCGGCTATCGATCGACGACGGCGCCCTACACAAGGATGCGCCCGACCGCGCCGACGGCATGGGGCGGCCGGAACGGTGACGCTCCTTCGCCCAAGACGGACGAATAGCGATGATCACCCTCGTCATCACCGACTCCTTCATGCGCCTGCGGCAGCGTGCGAAGCCGGTGCATCTGGCCGTCCTGCTGTCCGCCCTGCTGTCCGGCTGTGCGTCGTTCTCGCCGGACGGCGGAATGGCTGGCGTGGCCGAGATCACCGGCGAGACGATCAGGAAGAACGTGGTCGCACTCCGCACCGCGGACGATGTGCTGGGGGCGGATGCGACCGTCCATCGGTTGCTTTCCCGCCCGTTGAGCGTCGATGCCGCGGTCCAGATCGCATTGCTCAACAACCGTGGTCTTCAGGCCGCTTACAACGAACTGGCGCTCGCCGAAGCCGATTTTGTCCAGGACGGACTTCCGCCGAACCCGAAATTTTCGATCTCGCGGATCGCCGGCGACGGCGCGATCGAGATCGAGCGCCAGGTGGTCGGCGACATCCTCGCTTTGGCGACGTTGCCGTTCCGGACCGAAATCGCCCGCGAACACTTCCGGAAGGCGCAATTGCGGGCAGCCGAAGAAACGCTGCGGCTCGCCGCCGAGGTCCGCCGCGCCTATTATCGAGCCGTAGCCGCCAATGAACTGACCGGGCTGTTGTCGGACGCCCAATCGACGGCCGAATCCACCGCTCGGCTTGCGCAAAAGCTGGGCGAGACCGGCTCCCTCAACAAACTCGACCAGGCGCGCGAGCAGGTGTTCTACGCCGAAACCACGGCGGAACTGGCGAGCGTACGGCAGGATGCCACCAGTTCGCGCGAGCGCCTGGTTCGCCTGCTGGGTCTTTGGGACGGCGACCTCGGTTTTCGGCTTCCGAACAAGCTTCCGGCACTTGCCAGCCGACCACTGTCACTGCCTCGCATAGAGGTCGATGCGGTGACCCATCGCATCGACCTGCAGATCGCCCGGATCGAGCTCGATGCGTTGGCGAAAGCTCTCGATCTGACCCAGGCCAGCCGTTTCGTGACGATGCTCGAGGTGGCCGGCATCGATCGCAAGACCCGCGATCCGGACACGGCTCCGTTCCGGGAGCGCGGATACGACATCCAGTTCCAGATCCCGATTTTCGACGGCGGCGAAGTGCGCGTCCGGCAGGCGACCGAAACCTACAACCAGTCGTTCAACCGGTTGACGGAAAAAGCCGTCAACGTCCGATCGGAGGCCCGCGACGCGTTCCGCGTCTATCGTTCGACCTACGATATCGCCCTGCACTATCAGCGCGAAGTACTGCCGCTGCGGAAAATCATCTCGGATGAAACCCAGTTGCGGTTCAGCAGCATGCAGATCGACGTCTTTGCGCTGCTGACGGAAGCCCGCCAACGCGTCGCATCGCTGCGCGCCGCCATCGAAGCCAAGCGCGACTTCTGGCTGGCGCAGGCCGACCTGAATACCGCGGTGAACGGCGGCGGCGTCAGCGACAATCCAGCATCAACCCGAACCTCGCCCAGCGCCCAGGCTGCCGGCGGCCGCTAACAGGAGAACATCATGTACTCTCGCAGAAGTTTCCTCGGCACGGCCACCGCCCTTGCCGGTGCCAGCGCCATCAGCGGCCGTGTCCAGGCCGCCAACATTCCCGAAGCGCCGGTCATGGACAGAGCGACGATGCAGCCGCCGCTGCACCCCACCAGCGGGCCC
>JAQGJF010000994.1 GCA_028290765.1 Tardiphaga sp. | reverse complement strand
ATCAGCGGCGACTTGATCTCGACGATGCGGTTATCGCGGACGGCGGGAATGGCGTCCCAGCCCGGCCGCTGCCGGATCTTGTCCGGCACCACCTTCTTGCCGCACCATGACGCCAGGATCACGTCCGGCGCCGCGGAGCGTACAATTTCGGGCGCCACGATCCGGTCCTTGGCGGCTTTGTGCAAGCGAAGCTGCGGCAGGACATCCTCGCCGCCGGCGATCTCGACCAGCTCGGAGACCCAGCCGATACCGCTGATCAAAGGATCGTCCCATTCTTCGAAATAGACTTTCGGCTTTGGGCCGGGTCTTGGAGTCGCCGCGATTTCCGCAAGGCGCTGCTCATATTGCCGCGCGAGCTGCTCGGCTCGCCCGGCCGCATCGACCAGCGCACCCAGCGTGCGGATCATGGCCAGGATGCCGGCGATGTCGCGCTGGTTGAAGGCGTGGACCGCGACGCCGGCGCGCGTCAGATTGGCGGCGATGTCGGCCTGCAGGTCCGAGAAGGTCAGCACCAGATCCGGCTCAAGCGCTAGAATTTTCGGAAGGTCCGCCGAGATGAACGCCGATACCCGTGGCTTCTCGCGCCGCACCTGCGGCGGCCGCACCGCATAACCGGAGACGCCGACGATGCGGTCCTGCTCGCCGAGCAGATACAGGGTTTCCACGGTCTCTTCGGTGAGACAAACGATCCGGCGGGGAGGGAAGTGGCGCATGCCGCCATGCTATGCCGAACAACAAAACACTTGTCACGAGAGGTGTTTCGAATTGGAGTGTTTCACAATGGCGAAACAACGGGAGGCGACATGACACCGCTGGAAAAAATCCAGTCACGGCCGCTGCCATTCGCGGTGTTGATGGGCGTGACGTTCACCGAGGCGCTGCAGGACCGCGTCACCGCCACCATGGCGGTGCGCGAGGACCTGTGTACGCTGGGAAACGCGATCCATGGCGGCGCGCTGATGGCGTTCGCCGACACCGTGGGCGCGGCGGCGACCATCATCAATTTGCCGGAGGGGGCGCAGGGCACCACCACGATCGAGAGCAAGACCAATTTCATTGGCGCCGCGAAAGCCGGCAGCACGGTGCGCGCGGTGGCGACGCCCATTCCCGGGGCCGACGCACCCAGGTATGGCAGACCCGGATCGAGACCTTGGAGGGCAGACTGGTCGCCATGGTGACGCAGACCCAGATGGTGTTGTAGCTCGCTATCAGGCGTCGGCCATCGCAACCGCGTTCAGCATGCCGGTTTGCGGGTGACAACCAGAATATTCGAAGAACGCTTCGTCGGCCCGTGCCACGGTGACCTCATGATAGAGCCGCAGTTTTGCGGCGGGCCCCAGGGTCGAGAGATACTTCATGGCGGCGCCAAAGATCCGGACATGGGTCGGGTGCGATTCGGCCCAGCGTTCCAGTGCCGCGAGACTCTTCCACCAGCTCATGCCGTCGGATTTTTCGGTGGTCGCGCCGTCGGGCGCAACGACGCTCATATAGCGGTTGGCGTAGCAGCCGATCGAACGGCCGTCGTCGCGCAGGAACTCCATGCCTTCCCGCAAAACCGGCTCGACGTCGTCGAGATACATTTTGCGTTCGGAGGATTCCGTGTCGCCCCAATCCTGTCCCGAGCGGATCAGGCAGAGATTGTCGTGCGGGATGACACGGATCCGCGAACCGTCGCGAACGGCGCGCGGCGAACCCGCCGGCGCCATCTCGCTGGTCTGGGACAGCGCGATGCGATCGCGCATGCCGCCCCAATAAGCGTGCTCCTGAACTTCGCCGCTCATGCTGTCGGCGAGCACGGCGACACCTTCCGAACGGCCAAGCGAAGAGAACAGAGTTTCGTAGCCTTCCACCGCCGGATTAAAGCACCTCGATGAATGTGCCCGCACCATCGAAGGTGCGCCGGTCGCCGGTCCAGCCGTCGCGTGCGATCGGAAACCAGCCGTCGAATGTCGCGCGATCATCCCAATAGGCGACCGTCACGACATTGGTGAAACCGGCTCCGTCGACATAGCGTGCCCGGTCCCAATGGCTCGGACCGTCCTTCGATTGCAAACAGGACCCGATCCAGTCGATGGCTTGCTCCGCGGCCTCGGGCGGGCCGCGGAACTGGACCCCGAAATAGGCCATCACCACCCGCTGGGCGGTCGGCTTGTGACGGGCCACGAACGAGGGATAGGGCGGTACATAATCGTCGGTGACGCGACGGTGACGGGTACGGGCACTTCGCAGAGGTTCCGGAATGGCGGATTCCATGATGCGCTCCTCGAAATGAAGTGGGGGTCAGGCCTGCAGCCTGATTTCGGTCATCACTTCCGCATCGACCGGCAGCGAGAAATGCTCGATGCGCTTGGCGCGGGAGGTGTTGAGCAGCAGCCGTGTGACGTCGGGCCTGGAATAATGTCCCGCCGGGTCGGCAGCATTCTTGGCCACGCCGATCATGCCGAGATCGATATCGGCATAGAGCAGGCCTTCCTGATCGGGCGGCAGTTTCTCGGCCAGCGAGCTGCCATCCGGTCCAAAGATTACCGCATGGCCGCCGCCAGCATGCAGAAAGGCATGTTTTTCCGGCGAGTCGCAAAGCTCCTCGATCATCGCCTGCGAAACCACCGCGCAGGGGCCGAGAAAGAAGCAGGAGCCTTCGACGGCGTAGACCTTGCTGGCGGCGTTGTTGACTTCGAAGCCCAGCGCATGCGCGAACGGATCGTACAGCGAGAAGCTCGGCCAGGCGCCGACATGGACCTGCTCGTTCTGGGCATACATCGCGTATTTGGACAATGGCTGCAGATGCTCCCAGCAGCACAGCGCGCCCAGCCGTCCGACGTCGGCGCGGTCATGGACGGCGAGATCGCTGCCGTCGCCTTCGCCGAACACGGTGCGCTCGGCATGGGTCGGCCGCAGCTTGCGGCGTTTGGCGATGGTTTCGCCGTCCGGCCCGATCAGCCACTGCGCCATGTAAAGGCTGCCGCCCTCGCGCTCCGAGGCGCCGATCACCGCGGTGAGCTTGGCACGCTTGACGGCGCCGCGAATTTTCTCTGCCTGCGGGCTGTCATAGGACAGCGAATTGTCGAAATAGCGCTGGGTGAAACCACGGCCGATCGCCCAGGCCGGAGCGCCGAGCCAGATGTGCCACGGATAGCCCGGGATGAAGGTCTCGGGAAAGGCGATCAGTTTGGCGCCTGCCTTGGCGGCCTGTTCGATCAAGGCGATGGTCTTGTCGACCGTGGCGTCGAGATCCAGCCACACCGGCGCCGCCTGAACCACCGCAACCTTGTATTTTTGATGAATGAGACCCATCGACGTCACCCCTTTGTGGTTGGCGGACCCAGCGGCGTGACCTTACGGCCGGGCGCGCGGATGCCACTTGTCCGGGGCGGAACGAAAACTTGTCGTGATCGGCGGTGGGAGGAGCGGGTGGGCGCTAGTGCCGCTGGTCGCGCCACTCGCGCGGCGCGGCGCCGAAGCGCTGCTTGAAGATGCGGCTGAAATGGGCGAGGTCGTTGAAACCCCAGGCGAAAGCAATGTCGCTGACATGCCTCGCCGCTTGTGCCGGATCGGACAGGTCGCGCTTGCAGCCCTCGAGGCGCTGGGCCTGGACATAGCTGCGGAACGAATTCTGCTCGCCGGCCATCAGGTCGCTGGCGTAGCGGGGCGAGATTCCGACCGCGGCGGCGGCGCGCGACATCGACAGATCGGGATCGCGCAGATGCGTCAGGATGTAGTTCTTGAATCGATAGAGCGTCGCGGAACGATGAAACGATTGCTCCGGTCTGTCATGCATCCGTTCCGCGAACGCCATCGCGACCAGATCCAGCGCCTGGTCCAGCAACCGCGCGCCGGTCGCGGAATCGACGTGATCGACCGTCCGCGACAGGTTGATCAGGAAGTCATAGACCAAGGATTCGAGCGGATGGTCTTTCGAGAAGGTCGTGGCGGTCAGGGTGTCGAACGAACCGACGCGCTGCTGCAGAAGTTTTCGCGGGACTTGAAAAATCGTCTGCGAAAAACTGTCGTTGAAACGCAGCTCGTAGGGGCGGGTGGTGTCGTAAACCACGAACTCGCCCGCCGACACGATGGCCTCGCGGCCGTCCTGATAGACGCCGTTCACGCCGTTGTTTCCGAGCGCCACCAGCACGAAATCCTCGCTGGCGCGCGCGATCCGCGACGGCGTGCGCAGCACATGCTGGGCGCAGGAATCGACCCGTGTAAATGACGCGGGTCCGATCCGCGATTGCGTGACCGTGCCCCAGAAGCCGTCATGCATGTCGGATCGGCAATCGAGCCCGACAAAGGTATCGCAGACGATGTCCTGCCAGATGGCAAGCCGCCGGTGCGGAGCCGAGGAACTGGTATTGAGCACGACAGCCAAGACTGGCCTCCAGCCCTGAAATCAAAGCCCATTTT
>JAQGJF010000718.1 GCA_028290765.1 Tardiphaga sp. | reverse complement strand
AACATTCATCGGAAATAGCGAACACAGACGGCGCATCACGACGCCGCCGAACCGGCACCCTTCGCGAGGGTTTCATCATGAGAGGCCGCCAATCCAGCTATACCGCCGACCTCGCACAGCAAGTTCTCGACCAATTGAGCTCCGGCCGTTCGCTGCGCGCGGTGTGCCGGGACGCTGGCATGCCGTCCCTCAACACCGTGCTGAAATGGGTGCGCGATGATCGCGAGGGGTTTGCGGCACACTACCGGGAGGCGCTGCGCGTCGGCAACGCGCCGCGCGGCCGGCCCTCGCTCTACACGGACAAGATCGCCGACCGGATCCTGGGGGAATTGTTGAACGGCCGCCGGGTCTGCGAGATCTGCGCCGAACCCGGCATGCCGTCCGCCGCCGCGGTCAAGCTCTGGGTCATGGAGGATCGCAACGGTTTCGCGGCACGCTACCGGCGGGTCCGGGACATCGGCGAGGTCGGGATCGGCCCTCGCACGCTCTATGCGCCCGCACTCGCGGACCTCATCCTGGACGAACTGTCTCGCGGCCGTACCCTGCGGGAAGTGTGTCGCGATCCCGACATGCCCGCCGAGAGCACCGTGCGGCTGTGGGTGGTCGAGAATCGCGAGGATTTTGCCGCGCATTACGCCCTCGCCCGGGAGGAAGGCGACTTCGCCATGGCGGATGAGATACTCGATATCGTCGACAACCGGCGCCACGACTGGATCGTGATCGACAAGCCGGATGGCGACATCGAGATCATCCTCGACCCTCAGCGCGTCCGCCGTGCCGAGCTGCGCGCCAACACGCGGTGGCTGCTGCTGTCGAAAGGGATGCGGCGGAAATATGGGGCGCCGCTGTAAGCGGCGGGACACCGCCGCGGCCGCAAGATTGCTGATCAGCTGCGTCCGAATTCAGAAATCAAGCTTGCCTTGAATGGCGTCAATGCCGGCCTTGGCGCAGGCTTCGTCGGCATCGCCTCCCGGTGCTCCCGACACGCCGACTGCGCCGACCAGCGAACCGCCCGATTCGACGATCAATCCTCCGCCAATAATGATCACGCCGGGCAGGCTGCGAATACCCGCCTGCATCATGCCGGGCTGACTGATCGCGAAAAGGCTGCTCGTGCTGTTGCGAAAGGTTGCCGCCGTCCAGGCCTTGCCCGAGGCGGTCGCGGGCGTGTGCGGTCCCGCGAAGCGATCACGCAGGACCACCTGGACCACACCGAAGCGATCGACAACCGCTATCGCCACTTGATAGCCCCGTTTCTGGCAGTCCATGAGCGCGGCTTGCGCCAGCTCCAATGCAATTCCAGGAGCCAGAGATTTATAAGTCACGAGCGATTCCTGCGCGCCTGCCTGAACCGAGCCTGCAAGAGCGCAAATTGTCAGTACGCCCGCCATGTATCGCATGCGCATGGTTGAATCCTGGTTGACGGCCTGAGCCGATACGTAAGCCCGACTCCCTAAGGGAACAATAAACCATCCATTGCTCCGACGACCCAAATTAGGGGCTCGGTTGCGACTGCGCTGCCATTTTGTACCGGTAATGGATTATTTGCCGGTATCGGTACCCGGGGGCCTTTCATCGTGAAGCTGTTGGCAGGCAATCTCGTCAGGGGCTGAGCGGAGGCGATCAAGGTGTGGCGGCACGCATAGTCTGGCGCCGTCGCTTCATGTCCCTTCCGCTGCAGCCGCAAAAAATTGCCGTCATACCTCTATTGCCTTTGCGATTGGCCCCGATTAATAAATCCGAAGGGGAAAAAGCGGTCTCCCCTCGAGACTTCGGTCCAAGAACTGCGCAGCACTCGACGTGTCGAGGGGATGTGCATATGGACGACAGTACTCGCTTGATTTCTCATCATCACATTGTCGTACGAGCTGCGAGGCGCGGCGCTCCGTTAATCCGCGGGGTTTCGCCATGCCGCTGGTAGCAGGAGAAACCATCGAAATCCCCAATTCGCTCGGCACCTCCTTTGACCACGGGGCTTTCGAACCCGAGACACGCCGCGTTTTCATCGCGCACACGGCTCGGGACTGCCTCGAGGTGGTCGATGCCGACACGAACCGACACCTTGCGACGCTGCAAGGTTTTCCGGGCGCAGCCGGCGTCGTCGCGAGCAAAGGTCGCGTCCTGGTCACAAACCGCGGCGGCGCCAGCCTGGCCTTGGTCGATGCGCGCACTCTGAAAACCCTGAGAGTTCTGGATACCGGGCCGCGACCGAACGGCGCCGCGTTCGTTCCATCCTCGCAAATCGGGGTCGTCGCCTGCATCGGGGACGACACCCACCTGCCCCAACTTCAGGTCTTCGGACTGGAAGATGATCGGAAATGGTCCGTCGACCTTCCCGGTCGGCCGCGCTGGTGCGTGGTCGATGCCAAGGAAGAGCGGATATTCCTGGCCATCCGCCATCCTTCCATGGTGTTCGTTGCAAACCTCCCTGAACTGAATGCGATCCGGCACTGGCCGCTTCCCTCCGACGGGGCTCACGGGATGGATATCAACCACGCCGGAAACCTCCTGTATGTGGCATGTGACGGTGGATCGCTGGTCGAAGTCGACGTCCAGTCCGGACAAGCGCACCGCAAATGGCCGCTGGCCGGTGTTCCCGACGCGACCTTCTTTAATCCGGCAAGCGGGCTCGTTCATGTC
>JAQGJF010000987.1 GCA_028290765.1 Tardiphaga sp. | reverse complement strand
TCCGTGCCGCAGCTTTGTGACAAAGATTATCCGTGAGCCCCCTCTGTCAGGAACGAAAACTGGCACGGGGGAAGCGCACTCGATATCGTTCACTGCGCGTTTCGATCCTGATTCGATGAATCGGGGTTGTCGTCACATCGGCCGTCGATCATAATATCTCCGTTCCGGCAACGAATGAATGCCCGAAACATGAGTGAGCCAGAAGCACAACATGATATTTCCGCGGGCGCGCCCGGCGGGCAGGACCGGCCTCCACGTCAGGCGCCGCCGCGTGGCAAGAAGCCTGGCTCGTCCCGGGGCACCCTGATCGGAATTGCCGGCGGGCTCGTGATCGCTGGAATAGCCGCCGCCGTCGTATTGCCCAGCCGCGTCGGCGACAAACCGGCTGTCGTGGGTGAGGAATCCACTCTGGAAGTGCTTGTACCAGCCGACATCAATGCAGCCCTTCCCACCCTCGATCCGGGAAGTTCGAAAGCAGCGGTGGATGACGCCAGGAACTGCAAGGCGCCGCTCGGATGGGTGACGTTGACGCAACGACCGGGTGGGCATGGTGGCATGGTGCGCATCCGTTCGGGACCCTATCTGTCGCCGCCGATCAAGCTCACCCCCGTGCCTCAGCGCGTCGCTATTCCCTATCCCGCGCCTTATCCCACGGGCCGTGGCGTGCTTACTCTGATCGGCGAGGCGGACCAGGTGGGGTTCTACCTGAGGCCCGGGGGCGTTCACGACGTCAATGGAACGTATTCCGTTAACGTGACGTGGCAGGTTCGCAACCCTTGTCCATGAAAATTTGCCCAAGAAAACTTTCCCATGAGAACTTGCCCATGAAGACTTGCCCATGAAAACTTGCCTATGAATGCGCAAATGGGTGAACGCGACGCCGTGATCGGGAATTGGCGACAATGAGAAACTTTTTCCGCAACCATCCGATGGTCGGCATGTGCACCGCCATGATTGTGGCCGCGGTCGCCACCCAATGGATTCTCAATCCGAGATCCGGTCCATTCAGCGCATTGACCTTCGCGAACGCGCTGACCATCGGTGCCGTGCTTCTGATCATGATGGCCGGGTTCGCGGTAACCTACGTGGCGATGCGGCTCGGCAGCGACCCCACGGGATTCGGATTGGTCCCCGTCGGCGAGGGCTATACGGTCGGGCGTCGGCTGAACGTCGACTCTTCGGCCGTGTCCGTCCGCAGCGCCGACGAGGTGCTCGACGAACTCGACCAGATGATTGGGCTCGGCTCCGTCAAGGAGGAGGTCAACAAGCTCTTGGCCGGCATCGAAGTCGAGCGCAAACGCCGTGAACAAGGCTTGCCCGTGGGGAAGGTGAGCCGGCACATGGTGTTCATCGGGCCGCCCGGCGTGGGCAAGACCGAGGTCGCGCGCGCCCTGGGGGAGATTTATCGGTCGCTCAAGGTGCTGCGCAAGGGACATGTGGTGGAGGTGCAGCGCGCCGATCTGGTCGCGGGCTATATCGGGCAGACCGCCATGAAGACGCTGGACAAATGCAAGGAGGCGCTCGACGGCATCCTGTTCGTCGACGAGGCCTACGCGCTAACGGGCGAAGGCAAGGATTTCGGCAGCGAGGCAATTTCGACGTTGCTCAAGTTCATGGAGGACAACCGCGACCGCATCATGGTGATCGCCGCCGGCTACCCCAACGAAATGCGGCGTTTCATCGCCACCAATCCGGGCCTGGCAAGCCGCTTCAACAGGATCATCGAATTCCCGGCCTATGAGCCGAAAGAGCTGGCTGCGATCTTGCGATTGATGGCCTGGCGGCAACGCGCGGAGTTGCCCGATGACCTCGAGCAAAGCCTGGTCCCCTGGATCGAATCCCAGCGCAGAAACGAGGGATGGGGCAACGCGCGCGAGATGCGCAACCTTCTTGATAAGGCGGGCGAAGCCCAGTCCATGCGCGTGGCCGTCGACCCGGCCGCCGACATCAGCAAGATCGAGATGATCGACTTCGAAAACGCAGGCGTGAATCTGGTGCGAACGCACGTCCTGCCGCCGGCGCCGCCATTGGTGCCGATCATGCCAGCTCCGGTTCCGATCGTCGTTGAACACGCGTTGGCGCCTGCTTCGCCGGATCATTTGGCGGCACGCCCTGGGCGCAGGTTGAAAGTTGAGGCGATCATCCCTCCTGAACGCACGCTCGATCAGGCGCTGGACCGCCTCGAAGAGATGGTCGGACTCGAACAGGTCAAGGAGGAGGTGAACAAACTCATGTCGGCGCTTGAGGTCGAGCGCCTGCGCCGGGAGCAGGGGCTCGTCATCGCCCCCATCAGCCGGCACATGGTATTTACCGGCCCGCCCGGAGCGGGGAAGACCGAGGTCGCGCGCGCACTCGGCGAGATCTATCGCTCGCTCAAGGTGCTGCGAAAAGGTCACCTGGTCGAGACGGATCGCTCGGGTCTTGTCGCGAGCTATATCGGCCAGACCGCTCCCAGGACGCTCGACAAATGCAGGGAAGCGCTCGACGGCATCCTGTTCATCGATGAAGCCTATTCGCTTGCCCGGCCGGGTAACGATTTCGGCCAGGAAGCGATCGATACGCTGCTCAAATTCATGGAGGACAACCGCGACCGCATCGTCGTCATTGTCGCCGGTTACCCGAATGAGATGCAGCGCTTCATCGGCAGCAATCCCGGCCTCTCCAGCCGCTTTACCAAGATGATCGAGTTTCCGCCCTATGCGGCAAATGAGCTCGTCGCCATCCTGCGCCTGATGGCAAACCGGCAGAACTTCGTATTGCCGGAGGATATCGAGTCCAGCCTCGATCCGTGGCTGAAGGTGGGCATGCGCAACAAGTCCTGGGGTCAGGCGCGCGAGATGCGAACGCTGCTTGAGCGCGCGCGCGAGGCCCAGGCCACGCGCATTGCGCACGACCCCTCGGGGGACCTGCGTCGGATTGCCATGGCGGATATCGACGCGGCGATCCGGATTTCCGGATACCGCGAGGCCGTGCCTGAGAAGATCAGCGATACCCTCATCAGGATTCCCGCGCTCCCTCGCTCGGTCACCCCGCTGTCGGAGGGGACATCCGCTCTGCAGGCCGCCGTGGTGACCATAAAACTGGAAAGTGGCCACGGCAGCGGGTTTTTTATCTCCAGGGATGGGTATCTTTTGACCAACCAGCACGTGGTACAAGACTACAAATTTGTAACAATCAAACTGACAACTGGCCGTCAGATGCCTGGCGAGGTGTTGCGGTCGCACCAGGGGCGGGATGTCGCCCTGGTCAAGGTGAACGAATCCGCCATGGCGGCCCTGCCGCTGCAGCTCGAACCGCCCGATGTCGCCGCCGAGGTCTATGCGGTCGGGACGCCGTTCAAGGAAACGTACTCGACGACCATCAGCAGGGGCATCGTCAGCGCCTATCGCACGGTCGACGATCTCAAGCTCATACAGAGCGACGCCGCCATCCATGGCGGCAGTAGCGGAGGAGCCATGGTGGACCGGTTTGGCAATGTCGTTGCCGTCAGTGTTTCCGGAATTACCAATTCGGCCGAGAAACTGGGCACAAGCATCAACTTCTTCATTCCGATCGCCGATGCGCTCAGGTTCCTCGCCGTTGAGCAGGACGTTGCATAGGCTTAGGGTGATCGCATGGAGCAAGTGGCCACAGCGCCTCTTTCTTACCGTCCAGGGCAGGGCAGGGCTATCGCATGTGAAACGAAGCGGTCGCTGCGCCTCTTTCTTATCCCTCCCCCTTGTGGGGAGGGTGGCCGGCCGATAGGCCGGTCGGGTGGGGGTAAGCAACGAGCACTGTGCTTGGTGACCCCCACCCCGGCCTCCGCTTTGCTCGGCCGACCCTCCCCACAAGGGGGAGGGATCACGCCGGCGCATTGCAATTTTTTCACATGCGATAGCCCTGCCCTTCAGGGGAGGGTAAGAGTCTTCGCCAACACCAATTTCTTCCTATGCAATCGCCCTGCCGTGCGCGGGGAGACCGAGACCCAGCGTCGTCGCCCGATATGATTCGAACTTCAAAATCGCTGTACTAGGCAATCGGCCCCGGGATGGAATTAGAGCGGACAAATTCGATGACAGCGATCGGCCGGACCGCCGCCTTGCATGTCGCCTTCTGGCAGTACGATCCCTTGTACCGTCGCGCGTGGTTCGTCTGGCCACAGTTGACGGCAATCCTGCTCGCGAGCTGGTTTGTTGTGGGTCTTCCTCAGGCAGCGGTTCCGCCGGGCGAATGGGCGAAGCCTGCCGATTGCACCAACGCGTCGGCCCCGGGCTGCGCGGCAACCCGGCACGCCGTGCATGTCTGGGACGATGAGGTCGCCAGACCAGCTATCGCCAATCAGGTCACGGTCATCGTCGACCGGTCGACCTTTCGAAATTCCGCCGCGGACGACCAGGCGAAACTCACGGCGGCGCTCGGCGCTTATTATCGCTATGACTGGACCAAGGCGATCGACATCCTGAAATCGGCGACCGCAAGCGACCCGAACGTGCAGTTCGTCACGGCGCTGGCCTTGCTGGTACCGAATTCGACCGACCAGACGCGCAACGCGGGAGCGCTGCTGCGTGAGGCGGCTGGCGGGGGAAATCGTCGGGCTGGCAGCGTGCTCGGCCGCATCCTGTTCGCGGGCGCGGGCGGCTTGCCGAAGGATGAGACCGCGGGACGGAAGTTGATCGACGACGCGGTGGCGGCTGGCGAGCCGTACGCGATGCGGCTGGCCGCTGCCGGATACGTCAGCGGCGAATTCGGCGGCACCTACGATACCGTCAAGGCCGTCGATCTGTTGCGCAGGGCGGCGGATAGCGGCGAACTCATCGCCATGGCGCAGTTTGCGTACTGCATCGATACCGGGCGGGGCGGCCTTGCCCGCGACGCCGCGAAGACCATCGACTATTTGCGACGCGCGGCGGATGCAGGGTTTGAAGGGGCACAGTTGACGCTCGCGCGGTGGTTCAGGGACCGATATGGCTTTCGTGAAAGCGAGGATTTGGCGGAATCGATCAAGTGGTACGAGCGGTCCTATCGCCAGGGACACTCGATCTTCGCTCTCGGGGAGCTCGCTTATGTCCACAGATTCGCGCGCTCCGCGCCGTGGTTCGACACCAAGGGCTCGTTTGAACGGCTCCAGCTTTGCGCGCCCTACAGAAATGCCTATTGCCTGTTTTGGCTTGCTCGTGCCTACCACGACGGTGCCGGAACGCCGCGAGACTACACCAAGGCCTACGCTTACTACACGGTTGCGAAAGAGCTCGGGCGGCAGGATGCAGCCCCCAACATTCAGAAGCTCGATGAATTCCTCGCATCTGACGTCAGGACCAGCGCAGCGGAGCTGGCCAAGAGCATCTCGGCGGGCCTCAAACCGGTACCACGCGTGATCCGGCTGCAAACGGCGGAGACTGAGACCGCAGGCCCATCGCTGTGGCCGGACCCCACCCCGCGACCGGCATCACCTTGATCCGCCAACCGATCGTCTTGATGCCACGCTGTTGATGTCGATTACCCGCGCATGGTGCTGGTGCCCACGACTGCGCTCGACTCAACAATTCTGTCCGTCGTTCACGAGCCGCTGATGCCGCCGCGTTCTTCCCCTCTCCCATCCAACTCGGGTTTTCCCGAGTTGGACATCTTGAAATGATCGAAGTCGGATGAATCCGACTTCGATTGGGAGAGGGTGGCTTCGCGAAGCGAAGACGGGTGAGGGGGCGCCGCGCAACGAGGCGCTTTCGTGAGTCCCGCTATTCCGTGACCTGCGCAAAACGACCGGCGAATGCCTTCACTCGGGACAGCTCAGGATTGTCTTGAGCAATTTCGGAAATCGCGCATTGATATCCTCTTCGCGCAGCACGTTGCGGTGCTGGACACCTTGCTTTGAGGTCCGGACCAGCCCGGCCTCCCGCAGGATCCGAAAGTGGTTCGACAGCGTCGACTTCGCCATGTCGGGGCAGGGCGCCGCCTCGGTGCACGACATGCAATCCTTCTGCGCGCCGAGGCTCCTGACGATGCGCAGCCGCATCGGATCCGCGAGGGCCCCAAGCACCCCGGCCAGTGTGATCTCGTCGCGCGCTGGGTGAACGAACTGCACCATGCCCAAAATATAGCATGCCCCTTGCGCTCATTCAATAGTTCACTAGTATTGAACTATTGAAGAATAGGCGGTCCGCTGGACGCAAGGATATCGGCGCCCGCCATATGGAGACATACATGACCAAGAGACTCGAAGGCAAAGTTGCGCTCGTGACCGGCGCATCCAAGGGCATCGGTGCCGAAATCGCCGCCCGGCTCGCGGCCGAGGGAGCGGCGGTCGCCGTCAACTACAGCGCCAGCAAAGACGCCGCTGACCGCGTGGTCGCCGCCATCGTGGCCAAGGGCGGCAAAGCCGTTGCCGTTCAGGGTAACCTCGCCGACGCCACAAAGGTGAAAAACGTGGTCGCGGAGACCGTGAAGGCGTTCGGCGCCATCGACATCCTCGTCAACAACGCCGGCATTTACGAGTTCGCGCCGCTCGAGGCCATTACCCCCGAGCATTTCCACAAGCATTTCGACCTCAATGTGCTCGGCCTGCTTCTGGTCTCGGGGGAAGCGGTGCGGCACTTCAATCCCGCTGGCGGAAGCATCGTCAACATCAGCTCCGGCGCATCGACCCTCGCGCCGGCGAACACCGCCGTCTACACCGCGACCAAGGCATCGGTGGATGCGATCTCCTCCGTGCTGTCCAAGGAACTGGCGCCGCGCAAGATCCGCGTCAACGCCGTCAATCCGGGCATGGTCGCCACCGAAGGCGTGGTGTCCGCCGGCCTGCACGAGGGCGACATGCGCAAGTGGATCGAATCCACCACGCCGCTTGGCCGCATCGGCGAAGCCAGCGAGATCGCTGCCGCGGTGGCCTTCTTCGCGTCGGACGACGCGTCCTACATCACGGGCGAGACGCTCCACGTCACCGGCGGCCTTCGCTGAGGAGGTGAGCGTTTTCAAGCGAAGCATGCCCCCGGACTTGATCCGGGGGTGGATACCGGCTCGCATAGCAATCAAGTTTACGCAGATTGCGTAGACTTATCTGCGGTAGAAAACGCGTCAAAACAAAAGTATGGAGCCCCGTTCCGATTTCATCGGAACGGGGCTCTAGCGCATGATCCCGAAAAGTGGGTACCGGTTTTCGGAAAAGATCATGCTCAAACAATAAGCTAGAGCTGGATGACGATTCGAAGATAAGTCATCCCGCTCTAGCGTGCTCTCGCGGGCCGAAGCGGCGCCAAATGTAATTGGCCGAAAACGCCTCGAAAGGAATGAGCTTTTAACGCTATCGGTCAGCTCGATTTATCCGATCCTGACTTTCTGCTTGTGTGCATTATCCGATGAAATTCCGCCACGAATCGCACGCAGTCTGAATGGGCCATTCCCGGGGCAACCCGTGGTCTGGTGAGGCCCGGCGCGTGTCGTCCGGAAACTTCGTGCGTCGGGCAGCCTCGTCCTCGAAGATTGATCGACGAAGGCAATTGTTGTGATGCCAGGTCTGTGATGCCAGGTCTGTGCGACCATCGGGAGGGATTGGGCGAGAGGTGGACCTCACCGGCAATTGCGCATTCAAGGCGAGGGAAAGCCAGGTGCATTAGAGAGGCCAGCACCAGACTGGTGCCCTCGGCGGGCTTGCAGACCGGGGCGTCAAAGGCGAAGGGCGATGAACGAGCGGCTTTCACTCTCGATATTTACGATCGAAGTTGACGGCAAACCGACACTCGCCTTTGAGGCTAAAAGGTACTCCGAGGCGGAGGCTATCTGCGGAGACGAAGGGCTGCGAGCCAAGCTGAGTTTACTGAAGTCCGGTGACGTTCCTATATGCGGCGACAGCGCGGTTCTGGATGTGCGGCTCGCCCGCCCCGATGAAGCGGCCTTTTATCGACGAGCGGCTGGTGCGTTCCGATCCACCGATGGTCTCAGGCTC
>JAQGJF010000703.1 GCA_028290765.1 Tardiphaga sp. | reverse complement strand
GCGACCTTGAGCCGGACCGGCAGTCCGGCCCGGCCGGCTTCGTCCATCAGCGCTTTCATCACCACGGTGCCAAGGCCGCGGTTGCGCAGCGATGGCACGATGGCCTGGTCGACGATGTGGAGGAAGGGGCCCGGACGGTTCACGACGATGCGTCCGATCGGCAGGCGGTCGAGTTCGATGATGTCGAAGCGCGCGTTTGGAAAATTGGCGCGATAGGTCTGCGTCTGCGCCTGGAACTGCATGCGCATGAACTGGTCGAGGGCGCCGGCATCGAGCCGCAGCAGGGAAAATTCCGCCGGGCGCGAGTCACAGAACAGCTGGAAGCGGAACGCGTCGTCTTCGCTGCGCTCCGGACGTAGACGCAAACTTCCCTGCGCCGCGTCGATCTCGATGACGTCTGCTTCCACGCGTTGAGGCTCCCGCATTCTGTGATAGAATCATGGCAGCAAACCCGCTGACCGTGCAAGTCGGGGAAGCCAGATGGATCTGCAAAGGATGGAAACATGGATCAGGCCTCGACCGGACAAGGTTTTGAGACGACCGGGCAACTCTCAGCCGAGCATTTCCGGCCCCATCTGACCAAAATCTTCCGTGTCCGGGCCGGCCGGCATGGGTTGACGCTGGCGGAGGTCCAGATGCCCGCCTTGTCGGAAGCGCAGCGCCAGGTTCTGCCGCGCCAGCCCTTCATGCTGATCTTCAGGGGTCCTCCTGCCGACATCTTGCGGGAGGGGCTCTACACCTTCGAGGTCGAGGGCGGTCCCGCATTTGAATTCTACGTCATGCCGATCCAGACCTTCGCGCGGGATTGCCAGGACTATCAGGCCGTCTTCAATTGACGCCCCCGGGCGGAGGCATCGCGGGCGGCCCGGAGGCGCCGGCGGGACGGCGTCCGATCAGTCCGGTCGAGGCGTTCGAAGCGGCCGTCGCTTTGCATCGGGCGGGCCGGTTGGCGGAGGCCGAACAATTCTACCGCAAGATACTCGAGCTCGAGCCCGGTCATTTCGGCGCCATGCATTATCTCGGGCTCGCCTGCACCCAGCAAGGCCGGCTCGACGAGGCGGTGACGCTGTTGCAGAAAGCCGTCGCACTGGACTCCAAATCGTTCGAGGCCCGCACCAATCTCGGCATCGCGCTGGCCGGGCTGCGGCGTTTCGATGGGGCCATCGCCGAATATGAGGCGGCGATTGCGCTGCAGCCGGATTATGCGGAGGCTCGCAACAATCTCGGCATCGCGCTGCAGAGCCTTCATCGTCACCCGGAAGCCATCGCCCAGTTCGAGGGCGCTCTGGCGCGCAAGCCGGGCAATGCCTTCCTGCACTACAATCTCGGCCTGTCGCTCGCGGCCGAAGGTCGCCATGATGAGGCCGCGGCGCAATACCGGCAGGCGGTGGCGTTGAAGCCCGATCATGTCGAGGCGCATGGCAATCTCGGCGCCACGCTCGGCCTCTTGCAGCGCCATGAAGAGGCGATCGCCGCGTTCGAGCGGGCGCTGGCGCTCAAGCCCGGGCTTGCCGAAGCGCACAACGATATCGGCAATGCGCTGGTGGCCCTCAAGCGCCACGAGGAAGCGGTCGAGCGCTATCGTCGGGCGCTCGCCATCCGGCCGGATTTTGCCGACGCCCACAACAATATCGGCAATGCCCTCACCGTCCTCGATCGTCATCGCCAGGCGATCGCGCATTTCAAGGCGGCGCTGGCCATCGATCCGGACGCGTTCGAGACCCACGTCAGTCTCGCCGGCGCGCTGACCCACGTCGAGCGCCATGACGAAGCCATAGTGCAATATCGACAGGCGCTGGCGCTGCATCCCGATCATGCCGAGCTTAATTGGCTGCTCGGCGGTGCCCTGGAAGCCGGCAACCGGCCGGAGGACGCGATCGTCCATCATCGCCGCGCGCTGGAAATCAAGCCGGATTTCGCCGACGCCCATAACAGTCTCGGCACGTCGCTGATGACGCTGGGGCGACTTGGCGAGGCACACCGGGCCATCGAGACCGCGATCGGGCTAAAGCCGGCGCGGTCCGACTTCCATCGCAACCTCGCGGTCTCCCGGCGTTACGCCGCGGGCGACGCGCATTTGCAGGCCATGGAGCAGTTGGCGCGCGACATGGCGTCGCTCGAAGACGGCCAGCGGATGGAGCTGCATTTCGCGCTGGGCAAGGCCTACACCGATATCGACCGGCGGCAGGAGGCGCTTTGCCATCTGATCGAAGCCAACGCCATCAAGCGCCGCCAGATTCAATATGATGAGACGGCTGCCTTGGCCCAGATCGAACGCATCAAGCAGGTGATGACGCGCGATCTGCTGCGGCGCAGATTCGGCCAGGGCGCAGACTCGGGACTTCCGGTGTTCATCCTCGGCATGCCGCGGTCGGGCTCGACCCTGATCGAGCAGATCCTGGCCAGTCATCCCGCCGTGTTCGGTGCCGGCGAGCTGGGAAATTTCGGCGCGGCGGTCGCGGATCTTGCCGGTCCGGCTGCCGCCCCGGCGTCGTTCATCGACATCGTTCCGGATATGCCGGGTGAGCGGCTGGCCGAACTCGGGACGCGCTATCTCGACAGCGTGCGTGCGCTGGCCCCGGATGCGGCGCGGATCACCGACAAGATGCTGGCCAACTTCCGCATGGTCGGCATCATTCATCTGGCGCTGCCGGGCGCGCGGATCATCCACGCGCGCCGCGATCCGCTCGACACCTGCCTGTCCTGTTTCGGACGGAATTTCGCCAAGGGCCATCAGCCCTTCACCTACGATTTGGCCGAACTCGGCCGATACTACCGCGCCTATGACGGATTGATGGCGCATTGGCGCGACGTGCTGCCGGCCGGCGTGATGCTCGAGCTGCAATACGAGGATCTCGTCGCGGATCTCGAACCGCAGGCCCGCAATATCCTCGCGCATTGCGGCCTCGACTGGGACCCGCGCTGCCTCGCCTTCCACCAGACCGAGCGTCCGGTGCGCACCGCGAGCATGGCGCAGGTGCGCGAGCCGATCTATCGCTCGTCGATCGGCCGCTGGGGAAGCGTCAGGCACATGCTCCGGCCGCTATTGGATGAACTTGGCATCGAGGGGTGAGGGTCACATGCCGCCGTCATCGCCCGACTTGAAATTTGTTTTGTAGCCACGATGATATGAGAGGGACACGCTACGGCATGGGAAGCGCGCTCCCTCGCCCCGCTTGCGGGGAGAGGGGTGGGGTGAGCGACTATCTGAGTTGTCAAGTTGCATTGGCGTATGCGGCACGCGCATCGCGTGCTTTTGCGTTAAGGCGGACAAGCAGCTTGCGCGCCAGGGCAATGCGGATGACCATCTTTTCTTTT
>JAQGJF010000699.1 GCA_028290765.1 Tardiphaga sp. | reverse complement strand
TCGACCTTGAGGAAGGCGCGAAACAATTTGCCTTCGCCGCAGCGCGGGCAGCGGCCGCGCAGGCCGCGCCGGATCGGCGCGAAGCCGATGCCGAGCCCGGAGATGATGGCCTCGCGGACGCCTTCCGAATTGCGCGACCGCACCGAGCCCCTGACTTCGATGTTCACGGTGCCGTCGGGGCCGGCGAACCGCCACATCGCGCCGGCGTCGCCCTGCGCGAAGGCGATGCAGTTGTGTGCGGCGATATCGCCGGGATGCGCGGGCAGGGGCTTGCCGCGCAGATAGGAAGGTGCCGCGACCACCACCCGCCGCGTGGTGCCGATCCGTTTCGCGATCAGGCTTGCATCGTCTACCTCGCCGCTGCGGATGGCGAGATCAATGCCTTCCTCGACCAGGTCGGCATTGCTGTCGTTCATCACGAGGTCGATGCCGACATCCGGATAGCGCGCCAAAAATTCCTTCAGATGCGGAATAATCCGCAGCCGTCCGAAGGCGATCGGCGTGGCCAGCCGCAGCGTGCCTGAAGGGCGCGCGCGGCGCTTTCCCACCGCGTCCTCGGCCTCGCTCACCACCTCGATCGCCAGTTTGGCCCGCCCATAGAAATTGCGGCCGTCATCGGTCAGCGTCAGCTTTCGCGTGGTGCGGGTGACCAGCCGGGTGCCGAGATGCTCTTCGAGCGCCGCGACCTGCCGGGAGACGGTCGGCTGGCTGGCGTTCTGCTCGCGCGCGACGCGGGTGAATGAGCCGGCCCCGACGACGCGGATGAAGGCGCGGAACAGCGACAGGGTGTCGGTCATTCATGCAGTATATAAATAAATCTTATCCGCTCAAGCCCATCACCATCGCTTCGTGAATGGATCATGTTTGGCGCCATCACTCACCGGAGCGCGTCATGACCAAAAAACTTGAAGGAAAAATCGCCGTCGTCACCGGCGGCAGCGTTGGCATCGACCTTGCCACAGCAAAACTGTTCGCGGAAGAGGGGGCGTATGTCTTCATCACCGGCCGGCGGCAGGCCGAACTCGATGCGGCGGTAAAGGCGATCGGGCCGAAAGCCTCGGCGATCAAGGCTGACGCCTCGAACCTCGCCGACATCGCCCACCTGTTCGACACCGTGAAGGCCGCCAGGGGCCGTGTCGACGTGCTGTTCGTCAATGCCGGCATCTACCAATTCGCCCCGCTCGGCGCCATCACCGAAGAGTTTTACGACAGGATGTTCGACATCAACGTCAAGGGCGCGCTGTTCACCGCGCAACAGGCGCTGCCGCTATCCCCGACGGCGGTTCGATCATCCTGACCGGATCGATCGGCGGCTCGAAGGGCTTTGAGGCCGCCGGCGTCTACAGCGCGACCAAGGCCGCGATCCGCTCCTTTGCCCGCACCCTGACCGCGGACCTCAAGGCCCGCGGCATCCGCGTCAACGTCGTTAGCCCCGGCCCGATCCAGACCCCCGGCTTCGACGTCTTCGCCAGCGACGAGGTGCGTGAGTTGATGCGCTCGACCGTGCCGCTCGGCCGCATCGGCACCGCGGAAGAAGTCGCCAAGACGGTGCTGTTCCTGGCGTCGGATGATTCAAGTTTCGTCGCCGGCGTCGAATTGTTCGTCGATGGCGGCGCGGCGGCGGTGTGAGTCAGTTGCTTGTTCTTCTCGTCGGTGCTCGGCGCCGGAGAGAATTTTGCGCCGACACAAACTAAATGACCTATTCCATGAAGCCGGCCGCGATGAGGCGAGGATCCAGAATCCATGGAATTGGAATTAAGCTGGTGGATACCTCGTTTGAGAAGAGCTGAACGAGGAGAAGTATCATGGCAACATGGCGGCAAGCAGTTGAGGCTATATGCATCCCAAGCAAGCTGACCGGTTCGGCGGCGGCACCCTTAGCTGCCACCTGGAGCGTTTGGCGAAACCACGGACGCTGGAGGAGGCGTTCCGTCTCCATGGTTCATGATGGCCGCAGAGACGACCACGTCCCAGGGGAGGGGCGACGGAAAAATCTCGGCAGCAAGAAAAGTGACAAAGGCCTTGACGTTGGGGTTGTGGCGTCGGCTTTCGGGCCAAAGGGCGACGAGCCGGAAGCGCTCAACCACGAAGTCGGTGAGCAGCGGTACCAACTCTCCGCGTGCCACGTATGGGGCTGCGACGTAGTTCGGAGACAATCCGATGCCCCCTCCCGCCGCGAGCATCCTGGCCACTGCGTCGCTGAAGTCGACAATGATGCCGGCGGGGGGAATTATCTCGATGATGCTGTCGCACACCCGAAAAGGCCACTTTAAAGGCTGTCCAGAACGATGAGAGCGGAAGTTGACACAGTCGTGCCCTTCGATGTCGCTTGGGACCCGAGGTGTGCCCCGTCTGGTGAGGTAGTCGGGCGACGCAAAGGCGTTGATTGTATGAGCCCCCAGAGAAAGAGCAATCATACGCGCATCTATGGACGTTCCAGCACGGATCGCGACATCCACGCTTTCCTCGACGAGATCGACGAGACGGTCGGTGAGCCGGAGGTCTATTCTGACTCTTGGATATAGCTCACGGAAGCGGGACAGCACTGGTGCGACAATATTGGCGCCAAGCGGAAGTGAAGCGGTCACCCTGAGCGTACCTGAAGGTTCGGAACGGGTGGCGGCTGCCGCCTGTTCCAGCTCTTCAACGTCGCGGAGCAGCTTCACGGCTCGTCCATGGAGGGCTCTTCCCTCCGCGGTCAGTGACAAAGCTCGGGTGGTGCGGCTGAACAGTCGGACGCCCAGATGTTGCTCGAGGCGCTGAATGCTTTTGCTCACCGCCGACGGCGAGATGGATAGCGATCTTGCCGCCGCCGTGTAACTGCCGAGCGAGCCGGCTTTGGCAAACGCGATGAGGCCGGTAAGCCGTTCAACACCGATTTGTTCCACCATGGAACGTTTCTAGCAGCGTTACCTTGATTTTCAACTCCAACACGATGTGGGATCGGTCGTGGACGGGGTTTATGCGGTTCGATCGCTGATCCGGGGTCCGGACGATGGCTCCTCTGACGCGGTATCGTCGCGCCTGGCCGGCTTTGCGGACGCCTCGGCCACGATCGCATCCCACGGCGCGGGCGGCGAAAAGAGCTCACTAAGGAACGAAGTAAAAGCTTTCACATTGGGGTTTCCGCGCCCGCTCTCCGGCCATAAAGCGCTGATCGGCAGATGGTCAACAGCTGCGGCATCGAGCACTGGAACCAGCTTAC
>JAQGJF010000651.1 GCA_028290765.1 Tardiphaga sp. | reverse complement strand
CCAAGCGTTTCACGAATAAACTTCGGTCGGGCCCGTTGGGCGATGTGGTGGATCCGCCTCAAGGCAATCTGTTCGGGGAGGCATGAATGTCCGATCCGGCAAAAGTGCTTCTGACCGACCTTTCCCGTGAGTTACCGTCAACGATTGACCTCTTCGTTTGCTGCGCGAGCTACGAAAGGCGTTCGACGTGCGCCCCCTTGAGCATCGGGTCCGATAAGGTGGGCGTCGCCCTAGTTTGTTTCAACGACGACTTCGAAGATTCAGTCCGGGAAAATCACGCTGCTATTCTTGGTCATTTCGGATCGAAATCGCGAACCGTCGCATTGAGGCAGAGCGACCCGATGCTCGGCTTGGACCACCTGCAGGAAGCGCTGCCGGGTATCTTGAATGCGGGAGCGAAGACCGTCGTGATCGATTCAACGACGTTCACGCATGAGGGCTTGCTGATTCTGCTGCGGTTGTTGGCTTCCTGTCTTCGCGGGATCGACGTCGTTCATATCATCTATACTCCTGCGTCGGACTACGCATTAGGCTCGGACGCTGCCGAAAAATGGCTCAGCAGAGGGCTCAAGGACATACGGTCCGTGTTGGGTTTCCCCGGTCAGATGGTCCCGGCGAGAAATCTGCACCTGATCGTGCTGGTCGGTTTCGAGGTGGAGCGCGCCCGAATGCTGATCGATGCATGCGAGCCGGAAATCGTGTCGCTCGGAAGCGGGAGAGACGCAACGGATACCAAGAAGGCGCATCTGCCGCGTAACACCGAAAGCCTGCAGGCTCTTTCGGTGCTTTACCCGAGTTTCTTGAAATTCGAGTTTTCGAGCGTCGATCCGTTGGAGACTGAGCGGATTCTCTCGCAGCAGGTCGGTTTGTTCCCGGGCAGCAACACGATCATCGCCCCAATGAACACCAAGTTGTCGACGATCGGCGCGGCTCTCCTCGCCATGAAGAAGAGAGAAGTCCAACTCTGCTACGCGCCCGCGATGACTTACAACACTCCGGCCTATTCGAGCCCGTGCGATTTTTGCTTTACGACACGACTTGAAATTCCGCTTTTCGACGCCCGTGGCGTGGACTGACCGGTCATGCTCGGGTTGGATCTATTTTCCGGCGCTGGAGGCATGTCGTTAGGGGCGCGATGGGCCGGGGTCGACGTCAAGTTGGCGATTGAGCTTCACCAGGCGGCTGCGCGCACGATCGCGAAGAACCATCCCGATTGCCTAGCCATCCAGGGCGACCTGCGGCACATCAACGGTCTCGGAAACTATCGAAGCCGCAAGGAGGAACTCGTCATATTCGGAGGCCCTCCGTGCCAGGCTTTTTCGACGTCGAACCAGCGAAACCGCGGCCCCCTGAACGTGCGGAACTTCCTTTTTCGGGATTTTTTGAAGTTCGTGCAGGCCGAGGAGCCGGATTGGGTGGTATTCGAAAACGTGCCGGGCATCCTCGAGAAAGGCAGCCGTCCATACGTCCAGGAGATCGAACGGAAGCTCCGAGCTCTCGGTTTCAAGTTAGCTACGGGAGTTCTCGACGCCGCCGATTTCGGCGTTCCTCAGCATCGGAAGCGGTTCTTTATAGTGGGTTCGCGCAACAGTTCATCGCCGGACCTTCCGACTCCCCGGGCGATCAGGTTCACCACGGTCAACGAAGCCATCGACGATCTTCCGACGCTGGAAAACGGCGCGTACGAATGTACGCTCGGGTACGGACGGGCCGCGACTAGCCCCTACGCCAAGAAAATGAGGGGCACACGTGCGCGATGCTCCAACAATCTGGTTAGCGACAACTCGAAGTTCGTCGTTTCTCGATACAAGTACATTCCGCAAGGAGGTAATTGGTCCGATATTCCTCGCCGCCTGATGAAGAATTATTCCAATCCTACCAGGTGCCACACCGGAATTTATCACCGTCTGAGCGGCGAAGAACCTTCGGTGGTGATCGGGAATTTCCGGAAAAACATGCTGATCCACCCTACACAAGATCGAGGCCTGTCCGTGAGAGAAGCTGCGCGGCTTCAATCTTTCCCGGATTGGTACGAGTTCGTAGGTTCGATCGGGCTTCAGCAGCAGCAGGTCGGCAACGCAGTCCCTCCTTTGCTGGCGAAGGCCGTATTCTCGCAGATCACTCGCGCTTGAGCGTCACCGCTCCAACACCCGCATAAGGTCGTCCCATTCGCGTTTCGGTAAGCCGCTCGTTTGCATATCTACATGTTCCCCTCGCGTCAGCTTCCGGACCACTTCAAGCGCGGTTGCCGAAAGGTGGGCTGATCGGAGGTCGTATTCCAGAAAAGCTTCGTACGTCATGGGCACCCACTTACGCATCAGATCGAGCATGACATCGGCGTACACGCGGATTTCGTACTGGGCGTGCGGGTCGCAACGAAGGCGGAGAAAATTCATGAAGTTGTGAAGATTTATCTTCCAGTACCATTGAGTGTAAAAGCTGAGAGGCAGATTCATTCTGGCGAGTTCGCGAGCGAGACCCTGCCCGTCGGTGACGGCAACGCCATCCTCATTGAGCATTTCCATGTAGTGGCCGTAGGCCGTTTCCGCGTCGCCACGCAGAATTTCCAGAACGCGAGCAGCTTCCGTACCTTCGAGCGTCGCACCTCTACCCTGTCTATTCGAAATCGATTGCGCAGCGAGATTTTCGGGAAGCGGAACGTAGAATTCCTTGTCCAGAACGGAGTAGCGTGCCGAATATTCGTTTACGCTCGCAGTCCTATGTCGGATCCATTGCCTGGCGACGAAGATCGGTAGCTTCACGTGCAGCTTTATTTCAGCCATCTCGAACGGCGTGGTATGTCGGTGGCGCAGTAGATACCGTATCAGACCTCGATCTTCCGACACCTGTTTGGTGCCACGGCCATATGAGACACGAGCGGCCTGCACTACCGATGAGTCGTCGCCCATGTAGTCTACAACGCGTATGAAGCCGTGGTCCAAGATCGGAATCGGCTCGAAAAGCATACTGTCGAGAGCCCCCACCGTAGGCCGTCGCGTACGGTTCTCGGAACTCATCGCTTGCTGGATTTCGACTTTGTCGTTTGCTGAAATGGTCATTTCGAATCTTTCTTACTGGCCGATGCCGTCTAACGATTAATTTTGACGCAAACAGGTGGAGTCGAATGAGCCCGTCTCGAAACCCTGAATCGAGGTTCTCTCATACTAACGGTGCCCGCGCCTAGCGAAAGTCGCGCGTCTTCACCTTGATGCTGTCGATGTGCAGGTCCGGCACGTAGATGTCCCGCGGCTTAGGTCCCTTCGGCAGGCTGCGTGGATCGATACCGGGACTGCCGTGGTGGAATTCGTCGCCGCGGCCGTGCGGCAGCGGGAAGCTGTTGTCCCGGTCGCCGACGCCGGCAAGGTCGGTGGATAGATCGGTCAGGTGATGTGCGACGAGATGAACGACGTCGCCCTCGCGCTGGATGCGGCCCTGAACGGCAATCATCCCCGCGGCGAGGATGATGCGGCGCTGGCGTTCATACAGCGACGGCCAGATCACCAGGTTGGCGACCCCGGTCTCGTCCTCGATCGTGATGAACATGACGCCCTTGGCGGATCCCGGTTTCTGACGCACAAGCACCAGGCCGGCGGTCGTCAGCGACTTGCCGTCGCGGGCGCCCATCGCGTCGGCGCAGGTGACGATGCGGCGGCTTGTGAGGTCCGCCCTCAGGAAACTCGCCGGGTGCTGGCGGAGCGTCAGCCCGACATGCCGGTAGTCCTCGACGACTTCGCCGCCCGACGTCAACGGCCGCAGGGACACCACCGGCTCTCGGACTTCCTCGATGGTCCGGGCTTCCCGCTGCGAGGCGGCGGCGAACAACTCCAGCGGTTCGTCCCGCAGCGCTTTCAGCGCCCACAACGCTTCGCGACGCGCAAGCCCCAGCGATTCATTCATTGCGTCGGCCTCGGCCAACTGCACCAGCGACGAAACCGGCACATCGGCCCGACGCCAGAGATCGTCGACGGATTCGAACGGCCGGTCTGCGCGGGTAGCGACGATCTCGGCACCGTCGTTGTTGGCCAGGCCGCGTACCTGGCGAAAGCCAAGGCGCACCGCGAATTTGTCGTCGTCGATCGGCTCCAACGTGCAGTCCCACCGCGAGGCGTTAATGCAGACCGGACGAACCTCAACGCCATGGTCGCGGGCATCGCGCACAATCTGCGCCGGCGCATAGAACCCCATCGGCTGGGCATTCAGCAGCGACGCGCAGAACACGTCCGGATGCCAGCATTTCATCCAGGACGACGCGTAGGCGATGAGCGCGAATGACGCCGCATGGCTTTCCGGAAAACCGTAGCTGCCGAAGCCCTCAAGTTGGCTGAAGGTCTTCTCGGCGAATTCCCTCTCGTAGCCGCGCTCGATCATGCCGTCGACGAGCTTGTCCTTGAACTTGGACACCCCGCCGGTGAACTTGAACGTCGCCATGGCGCGCCGAAGCTGGTCGGCCTCGCCGGGCGTGAAGCCGGCGCATTCGATCGCGACCCGCATCGCCTGTTCCTGGAATAGCGGCACGCCCAGCGTCTTGCCGAGCACCTTCTCAAGCTCGGGCTTCGGAAACACGACCGGCTCCTTGCCCTCGCGCCGGCGCAGATAGGGATGAACCATGTCGCCCTGGATCGGACCCGGCCGGACGATGGCGACCTCGATGACCAGGTCGTAGAACGTCCGCGGCTTCATCCGCGGCAGCATCGCCATCTGGGCGCGGCTCTCGATCTGGAAGGTGCCGAGCGTGTCAGCCTTCCGGATCATGGCGTAGGTGCGCGGGTCCTCCGACGGAATGGTCGCAAGATCGAGCTCGATGCCCTTCGCTTCGGCCAGGAAATTGAAGGCGCGCTTCATGCAGGTGAGCATGCCGAGCGCCAGACAGTCGACCTTCATGAATTTCAACGCGTCGATGTCGTCCTTGTCCCATTCGATGACCTGGCGGTCGGGCATGGCGGCCGGTTCGATCGGCACCAGCTCGTCGAGCCGGTCATGGGTCAGCACGAAGCCGCCCGGATGCTGCGACAGATGCCGCGGCGTGCCGATCAGTTCGCGGGCGAGAACGATCGCCAGCTTAAGACGCCGGTCTTCCAGGTTGAGGTTGAGCTCTTCGGCGTGCTTGGCCTCGACGCCTTCCTCCGACCAGCCCCAGACTTGTGACGACAGCATCTTGATCAGGTCTTCGGTCAGGCCCAACGCCTTGCCGACGTCGCGCAGTGCGCCCTTGGCCCGGTATCGGATCACGGTCGAGCAGAGCGCTGCATGATTGCGGCCGTAGGTCTCGAACACCCACTGCATGACGATCTCACGACGCTCGTGTTCGAAGTCGACGTCCATGTCGGGCGGCTCGCGCCGCTCCTCGGAGACGAAGCGCTCGAACAGCAGGTCGTTGCGCTCCGGATCGATCGAGGTGATGCCGAGCACATAGCAGACGGCGGAGTTCGCGGCGGACCCGCGACCTTGGCAGAGGATGTCCCTGGACCGCGCAAACCGTACGATCGAGTTCACGGTCAGGAAGTACGGCGCATACTGGAGCCGTTCGATCAGCCGCAGTTCGTGTTCGAGCTTGGGCCGGACCGCGTCGGGCAGGCCTTCCGGATATCGGCTCGCAGCGCCCTCCCAGGTCAGCTTCTCGAGCGCCTGCTGCGGGGTCAGGCCCGGCATCGCGCGCTCTTCCGGATACTGGTAAGCGAGTTCGTCCATGCTGAAGGTGCAGCAGCCAGCGATGTCGATCGTTCGGGCGACCGCTTCCGGATAGCGCGCGAACAGCCGCGCCATCTCGTCGGGCGGCTTGAGGTAGCGATCCGCATGCCGTTCACGGCGAAAGCCGGCCTCGTCGATGGTGACGTTGTGCCGGATGCAGGTGACGACGTCCTGCAGGATGCGCCGCGCGGGTTCATGAAACAGCACGTCGTTGGTGACGACTGTGGCGACCCGAAAGCGCTGCGCCAGGTTGTTCAGTTCGTGGATCCGCATCTGGTCGTTAGGCCGCCGGCGCAACGTCAGCGCCAGGTAGGCCCGGTCGCCGAAGGTGTCGCGCAGGCGGCGGAGCCACAGCGCGCAGGCATCGTCGGCCGAGTCCGGGATAAGCACGGCGATCAACCCGTCCGACCAGTCGACCAGGTCTTCCCAGTTCAGGATGCATTTCGCCTTGCCGCCGCGCTTTTTGCCAATCGACAGCAGACGGCAAAGCCGGGAGTATGCCGGCCGGTCGGTCGGATAGGCCAGGATGGACATGCCGTCGGCAAGATCGAGGCGGCATCCGACGATCAGGCGGACACCGGTGACCTTGGCGGCTTCATTGGCCCGGACGATGCCGGCCAAGCTGTTGCGGTCGGCGATTGCCAGCGCTTCGATTCCGAGCAACGCTGCGTGCGCGAACAGATCTTCGCAGGACGACGCCCCCCGCAGGAACGAAAAATGCGACGTGACCTGGAGCTCGGCGTATCCCGGGGTCATCCGAAGATCCCATGCAAGAACCATTTGTGGGATCCCGTGGCTGCATCCTCGCCGTCGCCGGCGCGAAAGATCCAGAAACGCTCGCCCGCGTCGTCCTCGATCTGGAAGTAATCCCGGACCGCGATGAGCTCGGCGTCGCGTTTCCACCATTCGCCGAACACCCGCTCCGGTCCGTCGGCCCGCCTGACCCGCCGCCGCGAGCCGCGCCAGGTGAACTGGACCGGTGGATGGTCCGGAAGCAGGGCCACGGTCTCGATGGGCTCAGGCGGAGCTAATAACCTGGCAGGGCGGGGCCAATGGGCGGGCCAACCGTCTCCGGTGGCGGGGGCGGCTGCGGCGACCCGCCGGAATGATCGTTCCGGAACATCACTCGCCACAGGTTCGAACCGATAGAGCCGGGTCTCGCCGACGCGGTTGGACAGAATGTC
>JAQGJF010000977.1 GCA_028290765.1 Tardiphaga sp. | reverse complement strand
CGAGCGCGCCGGTGATTCCTCCGAGATTGAGGAACACGCCGCACAGCGCCGCTTTGGACGGGTCGATCCCGGACCGGACCGCGATCATCGGCGTCCAGCTGTTCAGCATATAGGCGACCAGCAGCATGCAGAAAACGCCGATCGACAGGCTTGTGGTGGCCCAGAACCGTCCTTCCCTGAAAAGACCCGCGATGGAAGACATCATGCCGCCGATCGGCGAGCCGCCCGCGGACTTCTCGTCGTGGCGTTTGAGCGATTCCTGCATCAGGAACGCGGCGGGCACCAGCATCAGGGTCAGGATCCCGGTGCCGACGAACAGCGTTCGCCATCCCAGATGAATCGTCATCGAGGTGACCGCGCCGCCCAGCACGGCCCCGAATGAATAGCCCAAAAACATCGTCGTCACCGCGGCATTGCGGCGTTGCGGCGGAAAATGTTCAGCCATCAGGGGAATGACGGCGGCCAGAACCCCGCCCAGCGCAAACCCCGCGACGAAGCGGATGGCGGCGAGCTGGCCGAACGTCGTTGCCGCCGAGCACAGGATCGTGGCACCTCCGGCCAGAGCCAGCGCGGTCGTCAGGATCGGCCGGCGTCCGATCCGATCCGCCAGCGGCCCGAGCACGAGACCGCCGACCATCGACCCCGCAAGGCCGGCTGCGAATATCTGCCCCATGCTGATCGGCGTCAGATCGAGGTCGGCGGTGATCAGCGGCGCGAGGAACGCGACGATGAACATGTCGTAGCCATCGATCATCACCAGGACGAAGGAAACAATCAGGAGCGGCAAGGGTGCGGCGAGCGGCGCGATGCGGGCGTCATTGTTCTCGGCAACAAGCATAACATCCTCCCTCAAGGCATTATTCATTGAATGCGCTCCGTTTTCGCAGAGGCGCGTTCGGACCGGATTCTCATCGCCGATCGCCGGACAGTATGGAGGGCGGTACGTTTTCGGCAACCGCGCGTCGCAGACTTATTGATTTAAAAAACAAATCAATGGCGCTGACCGCGGGCGGCGATATCGCGCGGCGGCGCGGGCCGGCTAGCGCTTGGCGCCGCGGGGCGCGGCCTTTGGCTTGCCGCCCGGCCGTTGCGGCAGGTTGGCTTTCGCCCGCGCCATCTGGCTCAGATTGGCGACGCGGGCATTGGCCTCGCCCGCGCGCGAGACCAGCAGCAATTCGGTCGTCGCGTCCGGGTCCGCCAGCGGCAAATAGATGATGTTGGGAATGCCGATATAGCGCAGGCTCGACGGGATCACGGCGATGCCGAGGCCGGTGGCGACGAGACCGATGATGGTCGAGGCCTCCCTGGCCTCCTGGACGATGGTCGGCACGAAAGCGCGCTTGGCGCAGAGATGCAGGAAGTAATCATAGATGCCGATGCCATAGGCGCGCGGATAGAAGATGAAGCGCTCGTCCCGGAGTTCCGAGAGCTTGAGCTGGGTCTTGCCATGAAACGGGTGCGACGGAGCAACCGCCACCACCAGCGGGTCGACCAAGAGTTTGATCGCCGCGATTCCGACGGGCGGCTTGAAGTTCGGCGGTGTGCGGATGATTCCCGCGTCCAGCTCCCGGTTCTGGATCGCAATGGTCTGCAGGGTGGAGGGCATGTCCTGCAGGACGACCCGCACTTCGGGGTATTTGGTGCGAAAGGCGTGTATCAAGCTGGGGAAAAAGGAGAGCAGCGACGAGGCGGCGGTAAAGCCGATCCGGAGCTCGCCGGCGTCCCCGATCAGCAACTGCCGGATTTCCTCGACGCTGCGATCGACCTTGGCGAGGATGGCGCGGGCATTCTCCTGAAGCGAGAGCCCGATTTCGGTCAGTGCGACCTGGCGGCGGGTGCGATGGAACAGCTGCGCGCCAAGCTCGCGTTCCAGTTCCTGAATCGCCAGCGAGAGCGGCGCCTGCGTGATGTTCAACCGTTCGGCGGCGCGGCGAAAGTGCAGTTCTTCCGCAAGCGCCAGAAAATAACGAAGTTGCTTGAGCGTCATCGCAACGGCGCTGCCGCCGCTTCCGGCCGCCAGCTGCCATATTTCGGATGATTCTTGCCGATCGGCAACGCCACCGCAGCCCCGGTTTCCGCCGCATGATACAGCGCCGTGATCAGCTCCAGCGAACGCCGCGCGTCAGCCAGTGTCACTGGCAGCGGACCGCCGCTCGCCAGTGCGTGGTGATAGCTCGCCATCAGGCCCTCGAAACGTGACGGAACGAAAGCCCAGCCTTCCAGCGCCTGCGCGATCCGTGCTTCGGCCTCGGGCGAGGTCGGGAGGATCTGCCAGGGATCGTCGCCGGGCGCGTAGGGAGCCTGCGAGCTCTCGAAGGTGACGTGCTCGAAGCATAGCCGCAGCCGGCTGATCTCCTTGGCCGAGCCCAGCGTGGCGGCGAGCGAGGCGAGTGCGCCGCTTTCCATCACGAGGCTCGCCACCGCGCAGTCCTCGACCTCGATCGTGTTCACGCGTGTCGCGGTGCGGGCGAACACCGAGGCGACGTCGCCCATCAGATAGGTGAGGATGTCATGGGAGTGGATGGCGTGGGTGAGCAAGGCGCCGCCGAGTTCGGTCTCGAAGCGGCCGCGCCACGGCACCGAATAATAATTGGCGCCGCGTAGCCACGCGGTCTCGACGGTGGCGAGGTACGGTTTGCCGGCCAGTCCGAGATCGATGATGCGCTTGGCCTTCTGCAAGCCGTTGCCGAAGCGATACTGGAACACCGGCATGATCCGGCCCTCGGCCTTGGCTTCGGCGGCGGTAAGCCAGTCGATATCCGCAAGCGAGCCGACCAACGGTTTTTCGCAAATCACCTGCTTGCCGCTGGCGAGCGCCGCCATGGCCTGGGTAAAATGCAGCGTCGGCGGCGTGCAGATATCGACGATGTCGATATCGTTCATCGCCAGCACGTCATCGAACGAGGTGGTCAGGCGCGGCACGGCGAATTCGTCGCCGACCTTGCCGAGCCGCTCTTCGTTCAGGTCGCAGAGCACCTGGAGGTCGAATTTTTCGCGCAACCGCGCGTAACCTTCTTCGATATGACTGCGGCCGATGCCGCATCCGATAACCGCGACGGAGAAGCGTTTTGCCATGGTGAGTTTCTTTGTTGTGGGGTGAGCTTCAACGATACGAGGCGTCATGCCCGGGCCTGTCCCGGGCATCCACGTCTTACGGGGTTTGTGATAGAGACGACGTGGATGGCCGGGACAAGCCCGGCCATGACGCCAATTGTATGGCTGCGGTATCGCAGATCACTTCTTGCCTTCCGCCATGGCCTGCGCGGTCAGCGCGAGTTCCATCGCCTTGAAGCAGCGGGCCTGCGGCATCGCGGTCTCGGTGCGGTTCTGCACGTCGGCGATGAGCTGGCGGCCATAGGGCAATTCGACAGCGCTGCAGTCGATCCGGTTGACGCCCTTCTTGTCGACCATGATCAGATGATCGATGCCGGGTTGCCCCGCGACGTCGATATATTTGCGCAGCTCCATGTAGCCTTCGGTGCCCAAAATGGTCAGCCGGCCGTCGCCCCAGTTGGGCAAGCCGTCGGGCGTGAACCAGTCGACGCGGACATAGCCGGTGACCTCGCCGGTCTGTAGCAGCATTTCGCCGAAATCCTGCAATTGCGGCCGGTCCGGATTGGCGCGGTTGGCCACCGTGGCGCTGACGACTTTGGCGTCGAGCGCGTCGGCGAAAAACAGGAATTGCTCGCATTGATGCGAGGCGATGTCGGTCAGCACGCCGCCGGTGCGCTCGCGCGAATAGAACCAGTCGGGCCGCGGCAGGTTTTTCAATTTGTGCGGGCCGAGGCCGACGGTGTTGATCACCTTGCCGATCGCGCCCTTGGCGATCAGCTCGCCGGCCTTGACGGTGGAGCGGGTCTCGAAATGCTCGGAATAGCACACCGAATAGATCCGCTTGGTCTCGGCCTGGACCTTGCGCACCTCGGCCAATTGTTCGAGCGAGGTCATGCCCGGCTTGTCGCTCATGTAATCCTTGCCGTGGCGCATCACCTCGATGCCGAGCGGGGCGCGGTCGGCGGGAATGCCGGACGAGAGGATCAGCGCGATGGTGGTGTCTTCCAGCAGTCTTGCCCGCTCGGCGACGCGGGGCGCCTGCGGATATTTCTCCGCAAATGCTTTGGCGAGATCGTCCTCGGGGGCATGGAAGCCGACCAGTTCGGCACCGGCGCGCAGCAGGCAGTCGACCTGGCCGTAGATGTGGGCGTGGTTGATGCCGATCGCGGCGAAACGAAGTTTGGCCATGTCAGTTTGTCCTTGCGTTGTTGTTCTTGTTGCGAGGGTTACCCCTTGAGCCCGGTCGTCGCAATGCCGTCGATCAGGAGGCGCTGGAAGAACAGGAAGAAGGCGAACACCGGCAGCAGCGTCAGCGTCGACATCGCGAACAGGGCGCCCCAATCCGATTTGCCGGTGGAATCGACGAAGCTGCGCAGCCCCAGCTGCACCGTGTAGGAATTCATCTCGTTGAGATAGACCAACGGGCCGAAGAAATCATCCCAGGTCCAGATGAAGGTGAAGATCGCGGCAGTGGCCAGTGCCGGCAGCGACAGCGGCACGATCACCATCCAGTAGATCCGCCATGGCCCGCAGCCGTCGATCATCGCCGCCTCGTCGAGTTCGCGCGGCAGCGAGCGGAAGAACTGCACCAGGAGGAAGATGAAGAAAGCGTCCACCGCCAGGAATTTCGGCACGATCAGCGGCAAGAACGTGTCGACCCAGCCGAGATTGAGAAACAGGATGTATTGCGGGATCAAGGTGACGTGATACGGCAGCATCAGGGTGCCGAGCATCAGCGCAAACCAGAACTTCTTGCCCTTGAATTCCAGCCGGGCAAAGGCATAGGCGGCGAGCGAACACGAAAATACGTTGCCGACGACGCAGCACAGCGAGACCAGCAGCGAATTCAGGAAGAATTTGCCGAACGACACCTGGAGCCCCGACCAGCCGCGGATATAGGAATCGAGGCTGAAACTGCGCGGCCACAGCGAGGCGCTGCCGAAGATGTCGCTTTCCGGCTTGAACGAACTCGCCAGCATCCAAAGCAGCGGATAGAGCATGGCGATCGAGGCAAGGCACAGCACCACATGCCAGAGCAGCGAACGGCTGCGGTCGGACGCAGCGGTGTGGGATGCGACGTCAGCCATCGTAATGCACCCAGTAGCGCGAGGACAGGAAGGCCAGCGCGGTGAACGCGGCGACGATCACCACCAGGATCCAGGCCAGCGCAGAGGCATAGCCCATGCGGAAATAGGCAAAGGCTTCCTGGTAGAGATAGAGCGTATAAAACAATGTCGAGTCGATCGGGCCGCCGGTGCCGCCGCTGATGATGAAGGCCGGGGTGAAGGCCTTGAAGGCGTCGATGGTCTGTACCACGCCGTTGAAGAAGATCACCGGCGTCAGCATCGGCAGGGTGATCCGCCAGAACTGCTGGCCGCGGCTGGCGCCGTCGATCTCGGCGGCCTCGTAGACGTCCTTCGGGATCTGGCGCAGCCCGGCCAGGAAGATGATCATCGGCGAACCGAATTGCCAGACGCTCAGTGCCACCAGCGTATAGAGCGCGGTGTCCGGATCGGAAATCCAGCTTGGCCCGTGAATGCCGAACAGCCCGAGGAACTGGTTGAGCAGGCCGTCGCCGGCGAACAGCTGCCGCCACAGCACCGCGATGGCGACGCTGGCGCCGATCAGCGACGGCAAATAGAACATCGCCCGGTACAGCGGCAGGCCACGAATGCCCTTGTTCAGGACCATCGCCACCATCAGCGCGAAAATGAGTTTGAGCGGTACCGCCAGCGCGACGTAGAAGAAGGTGACATGCATCGCCGAGACGAATTTGGCGTCGGCGGTGGCGATGCGGACATAATTGGCGGCGCCGACCCAGCGCGGGCTGCCCAGCAGGTCGAAATCCGTGAACGACAGATAGAGCGATACCAGTGCGGGGCCGAGCGTCAGCCCGAAGAACCCGATCAGCCACGGCGCCAGGAACAGGTAACCGCCGGCGCTGCCGCGCCAGGATATTTCCTCGGCGCGATCGACCGGCCGTGCCAGCCGAGGTGCCGAAGCCGTCGCGTCGCCGATCAGCGCGTCCGCCATCGCCCTATCCGCGCGCGAGCACGGCGGTGCTTTCGGCGACAAACTGCTTGGCGCCGTCGGCCGGTGACAGTTTGCCGAAGCCGACCAGTTCGTTGACGCGCCGCAGCACGGTCTGGATCTCGCCGGCGCCGCGCGGCGGGGGCGGGGGCAGAGGTCCGACTTTCTCGCTGATCAAGGTGATGTAGTCGGCCATGGCGCGGCCGAGCTCGTCGAGCGTCGGCGCCACCGTGGCGCGCACCGCGGCGGAGGGCGGCACGCCGCGTTCGACGCCGAGCAGCTTGCCGGCTTCGATATCGGCGACGAAGAAGGAGACCAGCTTAACCGCCGCCTCCGGCTGTTTCGATTGCGCCGAGACGCTCCACATCATCGCCGGCTTCAGATACTGGCCGGGCTTGGCGCCGGCGCCGCCGTCCGGAAAGGTGGAGAGGCCAAGCTTGCTCTTGTTGATCGCCTGGAAGCCGACCAACTGGTTGGAATGGGCGAACACCATCGCGGCCTTGCCCAAGGAGAGCAGGCTCGAATCGATCTCGCCGCGATCGAGCGCCTGGGTATCCGGCGCGGCGCAGCCGCCGCGTTTGCGCAATTCCTGCCAGAAGGCGAACCACTCGGAGATATCCTTGTCGTCGTAGCCGAGCTTGCCTTCCGGCGAATACAACGACTTGCCGCGCTGACCGAGCCAGACTTCGAGCGCGGGTTCGTCGCGGCCGCCGTCCTGGATGCCGGTAAAGCTGTTGCGTTTGGCGGCCTTGGTGATCTCGACGGCGAGATCGCCGATGTCCTTCCAGGTCATCTCCCAGTTCGGCTCTTTCAGGCCGAGACTCTGGATCAGGGCCTTGTCGTAGACCATTGCCGTGGAATTGAGTCCGAGGCTGACGCCATAGATCTTGCCGTCGACCCTGCCGCTGTCGACCGCGGCCTTGCTGAAGTCGCCGAGGTTGAGGGCTGCCGGCACATAGCTGTCGAGTGGCAGTAGCGCACCGCGGCGGGCATATTCGAAGATGTAACGATAATCCATCTGCAGCACGTCGGCCGCGTTGCGGCCGGCGGTTTGCGTCGCGAGCCGCGGCCAGTAATCGGTCCAGCCCAGCGATTCGCCGGCGATCGTCAGCCCGGCATTTTTCTGCTGATACAGTTGATTGACCTTGTCGGTGCGCTCGGCGCGCTCCTTGGCGCCCCACCAGAACATCCGCAGCCGTGCTTCCGATTGTGCCGCGGCGGGAAAGCTGCCCATGGTTGCGAGGGTGGCCCCGCCGATACCGGCGCCGAGCACCGAACGACGTGAAAGCGTAAAGCCGCTCATGACCGTTCCTCCCTGAACTCTTTAGTGTCGATGACGATTGAGGCCGCTTGCCGGGACTCTTGATACGACACCGCCTGGATAACCCAGCTTCTGCCGACAAGTTGCGCAACTTGTCACACTTTTGCAAGGCCGCCGCGCTTGCCGGCCGGCGTGCCGCCGAGGAGACGCGTGTCCCGTCATCGTCGGCTGCCAACCGGGTTATTG
>JAQGJF010000610.1 GCA_028290765.1 Tardiphaga sp. | reverse complement strand
GCGAAACAGCAGGCTTGTCAGCGACGGTGTCGGCGGCAGCGTCTCGATCGGCTGGCCGGACAGCACACGAAGAACATCGCGGATCGCGAACAAGACCGACTTGGCATCGGCGATCGTACGATGCATGGCGAGGATCAAGGTCGACCGGTCGGCCCGATGGATCAGCGTCGCCCGCGCCAGCGGCGCGCGACCGAGGTCCATCCGCGTTGTCATCTCCCGTGCCAGCTCCGCCTCCCACGCCGCCGGGTCGCCTTCGACAATGCGCAGGGGGATCAGCACGCCCGCGACGTGGTGAAACCACAGTTCCCCGTCTTCGGCTTGGCTAATCTTGCCGGACAAATTGGGATGGCTCCGCTGGACCTGGTCGAGCGCCAGGCGCCACCGATCGACGGTGGTCGGGCCGGCGACTTCGGCCACGAGTCCGACGTGGACCGGATGATTTTGATCGATCAGCCACCAGAGCATCTGGTCGGACCCGAGAAGGCGCGGCTTGACGGTCCCGTCCATGACCGGGAGCCGCGAAGCGGAGTTCGGCTGTGCAAGACGCATGGGAATCATGCCTCGGGGGATTGCACGATGGCGTGCTGCCCGGCGTGTTGGATCACCAGCCGCAAGGCAATCAAGGCAAGCAGCGCGCAGAAAGTCATGGTGCCGGCTACCGATAGCGCCGTGCGTCCGTCGAAAAGCACCGTCGCCAGCGCGCTGGACAATGACCCTGCCGTCATCGCCACGCAGTTGCCCGCCCCGTTCACGGTGCCGGCCATCTGCGGCATCTGCTGCAGCGCCCCTTGCATGATGCCGGGTGCGAGCATTCCGCCACTGAACGTGATGGTGGCGAACAGCGCCACCGCCACGGGAACCGACATCGATCCGACCAGCGTCATCACCAGGAACGCCGCCGATGCCATCGCCACGATCACGATGCCGATCGACATGGAATAAAGCGGCGATACGCCGCGCCCGCTCAGCCGGCCGTCGAGAAACGTGCCGCCGATACTGGCCACTGCAGTGAGGCCGAATATGATGGCGTAGCGGTCCGGACTCATGCCGACGACCTGGATAAAGAACAGCGACGAGCCGGTGGTATAGGCCGCGAAGACGCCGAACGAGGCGGCGGCGGCGATCATGTAGGCGCGCACGCCCGGATGCGACAGAACGCGGCCGTAATCCCGGGCGAGAGCCGGCAGGCTCAGGCGATCCGGCGCGGCGCGGCGCGGGCTTTCATGGAAGCCGAGCCAGACACCGATCAGGAGTACGGCGCCGAGCGCGGCCAGCACCGCATAGATGGTGCGCCAGCCGCTGATGCCCAGCAGGGCGGCGCCGGCGACCGGCGCGGCGATCGGGGAAGCATAGATCGCCATCACGATATACGAGGTCTTCTCGCGGACCACGCTCTCGTCGAATGTGTCGCGGGCGATGACGATGGCGAGCGTCATCGCCGCGGCGCCGATGCCCTGGATGATGCGGTAGGTGATCAGCATCGGCAGCGACGGTGCCAGCGCGCATCCGATGCCGGCGAGAACGAAGACGAGGCAGCCGAACGTCACCACCGGCTTGCGTCCCCATCGATCGGAAATCGGGCCGAAGATCAGCGGCATGGTGCCGAAACTGATCATATAGCTGCTGATGGTCAGGCCGGCGGTGTGGGGCGTGACATCGAGACTGGCGGCGGTATCGGCCAGTGCCGGCAGGGCCATGTCGACGCCGAACCCTGGCAGCGTGACCATCAGGCAAAGCAAAAGAGTGAAGGCGAAGCCGCCGGCGGGCCGGCGCAAGGTCTGTTCGATGGCCAAGATCTCGGTCTCGCGATGATGGATGGGGCTGCGGGGAAACGCGGCGGTGCGGTGACCCCTAGCGGCTCGCCCGTGAGACTGGCGGCACGATATTGCCGGTCTGTTTCAGTTTCGCGCGCATGCCGTTACATCCGTAGCATTCAAGCCTGCGTGATCTGTTGCGCCTGTAACGCTTTCCTCCGCGGCGGTGGTCCAGCTGTAATGCGGATCTCCAATCCTTGCGCGCATGGTTCCGATCAACTGACCAGCTCAATGGAGATTTGACATGAAAGCGCTTCTCGTCTCGACACCGGCGATGGGTCATCTCAATCCGGTGCTGGGGATCGGACGAATCCTGGTTTCCGATGGCCACGAGGTGGTGGGCATGACGTCGACCTGGCTGCGCGACCGCGTCGAAGCGATCGGCGCTAAATTCCGCCCCTTCTCCGGGAAGGCGGATTTCGACATCCGCAACGCGCCCGAAATGCTGGCCGAGTTGAAGGTGACTCCCCCAGGGGCTGCGCAATTGCGCATGATCCTCGAGCGCGCGTTCGGCGATTTCATGCTGCCGCAATACCAGAGCGTCCAGGAAGCCCTGCGGGAATCCCCGTTCGACATCCTCATCGGCGATCATCTGATGCTCGGCGTGCTGCCGATGCTGCTCGGACCCCGGTCGCAACGGCCGGCGATCGCGTTGCTGGGAACGACCTATCTGTTGTCGCGCCGCGATGACGGCGCCCCGAACGACGCCGGCATTGCATCCGCCAGCAGTGAGAAGCAGCGGCAGGAATATGCCGGTCTTTTCCAGGCCTACGAAAACGAGGTCTTCACGCCGGTCGGCGAATATCTGAGCAGCCGTCTGGCCGAGATCGGCGTCGAGCCGCTGCGCAGGAACTTGTATGACGCGATGGTGGAGCTGCCGGATGCCTATCTGCAGCTGACGGTGCCGCGGTTCGAGCTGCCGCGTCGCCGGCCGGTACCGTCGGTCCACTTCGTCGGTCCGTTGCCGATCACACCCCATCAGGCCGCGATTCCGTCGTGGGCGCACGATCTGGATGGTTCGCGCAAGGTCGTCCTGGTCACCCAGGGGACGCTGACCAATGACGATTTCGGCGAGCTGGTGCTGCCGGTGCTGCAGGCTTTGGCGAATGAGCCGGATATCCTGGTGGTGGTGACGACGGGCGGACGTCCGGTCGAGACCCTGCAGGGCCCGCTGCCCAAAAACGTGCGCGTGGCGCAGTACCTGCCCTTCGAATGGGTGTTGGCGAAGATCGACGCTTTTGTCACCAATGGCGGCTATGGCAGCGTCAATCAGGCACTGAGCTTCGGCGTTCCGGTCGTGACCGCGGGAACGGTGGCGGACCGTGGCGACGTCGGCGCGCGCGTGGCCTGGTCCGGCGTCGGCGTCAATCTGGCCACCAATGCGCCGACCGCGGCGGCGCTGCGTCCGGCGGTACGCGCGGTGCTGGACGATCCGAAATTTCGCGCCCAGGCGGCGCTATACGCCGAGGAGGTGCGCGGCATCGACACCAGAGCGGAAATCCTGCGGATTCTGAAGCAGGAGATCCAGGCCGGCCGCAATGATGCGCCGCAAGCGCGCAAAACCGCGGCGCGACGCTAGAGTGTGATGATTCTAAGCTAATTCAGAGTCGCTAACTCCGTCATTGCGAGGAGCTCTTGCGACGAAGCAATCCAGTCTTGCTGCTTTGGCTTCTGGATTGCTTCGCGGAGCCTGTCATCGGGCGCGCGTTCGCGCGACCCGTTGGCTCGCAATGACGGTGCGGGTGCTACGGATTAAAGCCAGCTCCCGGGCCGCGTCGACACCGCCGTCAATCGATATAGGTCGTGAGCTGAGCGCCTTCATCGGCCACGAACACGGCGACGAGTTCGGCGGGTTCGCTGGTGCTGGCATTGGCGGAGACCAGATGAGTAGCCCCCGGCGGTTCGAAGAAGGTCTCACCGACCTTGAAGATTTGGACCGGTCCGCCGGCCAGTTGGGAACGGATTTCGCCCTTGGTGATGTAGGCGGTGACAGAACCGGCGTGCTGGTGCGGACGCGAGAAACCGCCCGGCCCATAGAGGACACGCGCGATCGTGACGCGCTTGCCCGGAACGTTCGGCAACGCATGGGAAGAAACCGGCACGACGGTGTCGGCAAAAGATTTTCCGTTCGAATCCGAAACAGCGCAGAGCGGCTCGCTATCGGCCCAAACCGTTGCGACCGAGGGAAGCAGCTTGCCGGCGATCAGGGCCAGCGACAGGCCGGCCACGATGGCAGCCATAACATGCCGCTTGCCGCCATGGATTTCCGGCGTGAACCCGGTTGCCGCTGCATGCATGTCGACCTCCCTCGGTTCGCGCCGGCATGTCTGTTTCTGGGCGCGATGCGCCGGATCATGCCGCGATCGGCGGTCTCGCACCAGTAACGCTTTGCAACAAATAACGTCGATGTCGGCAGGTCGTGGGCGACAATGCGGCTCCCGCGTTGCGGCTGTAACCCAAAGCCGGCTCGTCGTCATGTTTCGGTAGTTCGCAGGCTCGATCGTCGATGCAGTTAGCCCACAACGTCGAGGTCACATCTGATGTCGCTGAATTTCCTGTTCACAAACTGGGGCAATCCGGGGAATCTTAATCCGATATTGACGGCTGCGCGCCGGCTGCGCGACCGGGGTCATCGTGTTCGCATCCTCGGCGAATCCGATCATCAGGAAGAAACCGCGAAAGCGGGATTCGACGCGCTGTCGTGGCGGCGCCCGCCGCCGCTGACGCCGCCGGAGCCGAGCGACGATCCCTTGTGGGAGATCGGCTTCCTCTTCGACAAGATCATTTTCGGGGCGGCCATCGACTACGCGGCCGATACGATGGATGCGCTCCGCAGCGAGCCGGTCGATGCGCTGGTGACCAACGACATCCTGATGGGGCCGGCCATCGCCGCCGAGGCCAAGGGAATCCCCTGCGCGTTGCTGGCGCCCCATGTCAGCCTTCGTCCGCTTGAGGGCGTTCCGTGCGGAGCCAGCGGTCTCACGCCGAGCGACACGCCGGAATACAGGGCGGAAGAGCGGGCCGAACGGGCACGGATCACGGACCTGATGAACAGCCATCTGCCGACGCTCAACCGCGCCCGCGCGGCGTTCGGGATCGGGCCGCTCAACCATGTCTACGATCACTACGACCGGGCCGACCGGCTGCTGATCGGATTGTCGTCGGCGTTCGATTTCCCCGCCACGCGTTTGCCGTCGAACCTGCGATATATCGGGCCGCTGCTGGATCTGCCGGCCTGGGCCCATCCCTGGACCGCGCCGTGGGCCGGCGGTCCGGCGCGCCCGCGTGTCCTGGTGTCGCTCAGCACCAGCTTTCAGAATCAGGCGGCGTTGCTGCGCCGGATCATTGCCGCGCTGGGCAGGATGGATCTCGATGCGGTCGTGACCATCGGCCCGGCGATGGAGAACCAGAACGAGAATTTCGAGGCGCCGGCCAACGTCGCGGTCGTGCACAGCGCCCCCCACGACACCGTCATGAAGGAGGTCTCGCTGGTCGTGACCCATGGCGGTCACGGCACGGTGGCGCGATCGCTGCTGCACGGCGTGCCGCTGCTGGTGCTGCCGATGGGACGCGACCAGGGCGACAATGCCGCCCGCGTCGTGGCGCGCGGCGCCGGGCTCAAGCTTGCCGACAATGCGACGGAGGAAGAGATCGTGTCCGCCGTCGGCCGGCTCGTTACCGAGCAGCAGTTCAAGACCGCGGCCGAGCGGCTCGGCAAGGCCGTCGCGGCGGACGTGGCCTCGACCGTCTTCGCGACCGAGATGGAAGCGATCGCCACCCGGCGCTGGCAGCAATCGGCCTGAGCGGCCGGGCGCGCGATGCAGCTGGCTGTTGGGGGCCGTCCCCCGAAAGCGAGCGCACATCTCGCACAACACTAACCAGGAGATCAACCATGTCCAACGATGCAGAGCTGAAATCGATGCTGCAGGATCGCGACGGCGTCCTGCTCGCCCATGTCGAGGCCGGCCCGCAGACCGCGGCCGAGCCGCCGCTGGTGCTGATCCATGGCTGGATCGGCGATCACGGGGCGATGTTGCCGCAGATCCTGCATTTCGCCAAAACCCGCCGGGTGGTGGCGATCCACCTGCGCGGACACGGCGACAGCGATTCCCCGGTGCAGGATTACACCATGGCCGGCTTCGCCGATGACATCGCCTGGCAATGCGAGCGGCTCGTATTGAACAAGCCGGTGGTGGTCGGTCACAGCCTTGGCGGCCTGATCGCGCTCGAACTGGCCGGCCGTCACCCCGATCTGCCCTCGGGCATCGTGCTCGTCGATTCGATCATTTTTCCGCCGCCGAGCTTCGTGTCGCAAATGCTGCAGAACATAGAGTCGTTCAGCAGGCCCGACTACCTCGTGGAAGCCCGGGCCGGTGCGGCCGAAGCCTTTCTTGATCATGTCGACATCGACGATCCCGATCGCAAGCAGCGGTTGCTGGGCCAAGTTTTCGAGGCACACGACAGAACGCCGCAACACGTCGCGGTTTCGACCATCCACAATGTGCTGGACGGCTACGATTCCTGGCCTGCGGCCAAGGCCTGCAAGGTTCCGGTGTTGTATCTCGACGCCGGTGTCCCGATGAACGAAGCCGCTCGCGACCTCGAACGTTTTCGCGCCGCCTGTCCCCAGCTGGTTGTTGCCAAGACCTATGGCGCCGGTCATTTCTCGCCGCTCGAAGTACCCGACCAGATCAATGCCATGATCGAGCGCTTCATTGCGGTCGGCATCGACCGGGCAGGGCTTGGCGAGATCACTCAGCCCGCGGTCCAGCAACGCCGCGCCGCGATGAGGTCAGCCTCGTAGCTTGCAGAAGCGAGGAGTGCGCACGGGCGACGTAATCGTAGCGACGATGCACGCGTCTCCTGCGACAACGGCGAAGACGGAAGTCGTCGGCGCTGTGGGGTCTTTTCAAGCAGGAACATCATGCCGACCTTCCATCATGGCAGCCAGCCGCTGTGTTACGACGACACCGGCGGCGACGGTCCCGTCGTCGTCTTCAGCCACAGTTTTGGCATGAACGGCGCCATGTTCGTGTCCCAGCTCGATGCTTTTCGGCGCCAGTATCGCTGCATCGCCTGGGACCAGCGCGCCCATGGCGGCAGCTTCACCGAAACAGGCTTTACGGCCTGGGATTCGGCGAATGATTGTCTGGCGCTGCTCGACCATTTGAGAATCAAAAAGGCTTCTTTTGTCGGCGCCAGCCAGGGAGGGTTCGTGTCGCTGCGCGTGGCCTTGCTCGCCCCCGATCGCATGCGATCCCTGGCCGTGCTCGGATCGTCCGCCGGCGCGGAAGCGGAAGCGAAGAAAGCGCATTATCGGCAGATGAGCGACGTCTTTGCCAATGCGGGCGCGGACGGCCCGCCGCAGGCGCTGCTGGATGCTTTCTCCCACATCTGCTTCGGCTCCAGATCCGATGCCGGTCCCTGGCGAGAGGTGTGGCGCCGATGGCCGGTCAAGCAGGCCAGTTTGGCGCTCCGGGCCCTCGTCGAGCGCGACGATCTGATCGGGCGGCTGGATGAAATTCAGGCGCCGGTGCTCGTGCTCCATGGCACCGCGGACAATTCCTATCCGGTGTCGCATGGTCAGGCGATCGCGGATCGCGTTCCACACAGCGAAGGCTGTGTCGTCATCGAAGGCGGAGCGCATTTTTTGAACATGACCGACTCCGGACCGGTCAATGCGGCATTATCGCCGTTTCTTTCGCGGTATGCCTGAGAGCCTGCGGAAATATTTGCTTTGTAACCAGGCCGCCGACACCGGCAATGATGCGGTAACATGGCGGGCTCAGGGTTTTGGGATCAGTCCATCATCACGGAGACTCCCAAAATGGCTATCATCCTGCAGGTCAATTACACGCCGGGCCCGGAACAGCAATCCGACGCTGCCCTGATAGAAATCGCCGAGCAAATTTCGAGCAGCGTCATCGGCTTGCAGTGGAAGGTCTGGATCTCGAGCGAGACCGACGGGCTGGGTGGCGGAATCTATCTGTTCGACGATGCCAAGACCGCGCGGGCGTGGGGCGAAGGTCGCCTGCGGGAGATGCTGACGGCTATTGGTGGGACAAATATCTCGATGAAGTATTTCGATGTCGACAAGAAGCTGAGCACGATCACCCGCGCGCCGATCCGCAAAGGCCGCATGGCGGCGTAGCGGCGGCGCTCCCCGGAGTCTCAACAAGTCATCCCGGCAAATGCCGGGATCCAGACTCCCGGGAGTTTCTTTGTTGCGGTGAGTTAGCTACCTTGCTCCATTACGGCCGCCAGGGGGCTGGTTCCCGGCTCAAGGCCGGGACGACGCGAGGGAGCGACAATGAACAAGAACAATAACAACCTGAATCGACGCGGCATTCTTGGACTGGCAGCGACGACCGCCATCGGACTCACCTTCACACCATCG
>JAQGJF010000606.1 GCA_028290765.1 Tardiphaga sp. | reverse complement strand
AGATGGTGTGGGGATCGGCGAATTGCTGCAACTCGCCATGGTGCATCACCGCGATGCGCGATGCGAGCGTCATCGCCTCGACCTGGTCGTGGGTGACATAGATGATGGTGGCGCCGATCCGCTGATGCAGCCGCTTGATCTCCATGCGCATCTCGACCCGCAGCTTGGCGTCGAGATTGGAAAGCGGTTCGTCGAACAGGAACAGCAGCGGATCCCGCACCAGGGCCCGCCCCATCGCGACGCGCTGACGCTGGCCGCCGGACAATTGCGAGGGCCGACGCGCGAGCAACGGCTCGATCTGCAGCAGCCGGGCGACATTGGCCACCGCGGCATCCTGCTCCGGCTTCGGCACATGACGGCATTCCATCCCGAAGGTGATGTTCTGGCGCACCGTCATCGACGGATAGAGCGCGTAGGACTGGAACACCATGGCGATGTCGCGGTCCTTTGGCGGGACGTCGTTGACGATCCGACCGCCGATCTCGATCGTCCCCGCGCTCGATCGCTCCAGCCCGGCGATGATGCTGAGCAGCGTGGACTTGCCGCAGCCCGATGGCCCGACCAGCACGGTGAATTCACCGCTCTCGATATCGAGATCGATCCCCTTCAGCACCTCCAGATTGGCGAACCGCTTCGACAGGCCGCGAATGCTCAACGCCGCCATGATGACATCCTCACTTTACGGCCCCCGCGGTCAGGCCACTCATGAAATATTTTCCGCCGAACAGATACACCAGCAGCGTCGGCAAGGCGGCGATCAGCACGGCCGCACTCTGTACGCCATACATCGGCTCGGAGGTGATGGCGGCGCTGAGTGCAATCAACGCCGCGGTGACCGGCTGCTGGTCGCCGGAGGTGAAGGTCACGCCGAACAGGAATTCGTTCCAGATCCCGGTGAACTGGAAGATCACGGTCACGATCAGGATCGGCGGCGACAGCGGCAGGATGATCCGCCAGAAAATCCGGAAGAAGCCGGCGCCGTCGATTCGCGCCGCTTTCAGCAGGTCCTGCGGAATACCGGTGTAGTAGTTGCGGCAGAACAGCGTCGTGAAACTCAGGCCCTGAACGGTGTGGATCAGGATCAGGCCGGCGATAGTGTTCATCAGTCCCAGATCGCGCAGCACCACCACCCAGGGGATCAGCTTCATCTGTTCGGGCAGGAAAACACCCAGCGTCACCAGCCCGAACACGATTTGATCGCCGCGGAAGCGCCAGAGCGCGATCGAATAGCCGGCGAGCGCGCCCAGAAAGGTGGACGCGAGGGTGGCCGGGATCGCCAGCGTCAGGGAATTGCGCATATAGGGTGCGATGCCCCAGCAATGCTCGGCCATGCAGAACTGGTTCCATGCCTCGGCATAGTTGCCGAAGATCAAATGGTGCGGCCACCCGATCATCGAGGTGGCGGCGATCTCCTGGCTGGAGCGCAACGAGTTCGCGACCACGATACCCAGCGGCACCAGGAACAGCAGCGCCAGCACGATCAGCGCGGCGTAGACGATCGCGCGCGACGCCTTCATGCGCGGGCCTGCTTTTTCTGCCGCCAGCGCATGTAGAGTGCGTAAGGCACCAATACGACGACCAGCGTCAGCAGCATCAGCACCGCGGCCGCCGAACCGCGCCCCAACTCGCTGCGCTGGAACATGAAGTCATAGACGACCAGCGTCGGCAGCGTTGAGGAGATGCCCGGCCCGCCGCCGGTCAGCGCGCGAACCAGGTCGAACGCCTTGATCGCAGACTGCAGCAGGATCACGAACACGGCCACGAAAATCGGCCAGATCGTCGGCAGCACCACGCGACGATAGGTCCGCCAGGGTCCGGCGCCGTCGATCTGGGCGGCCTTGATCAGGTCCTTGTCCACCGATCGTAACCCGGCCATGAACAGCGCCATGGCAAATCCGGCGCCCTGCCAGACGCCAGCCAGGATCACCGTGTAGATAGCCTTGTCGGACTGCACCAGCCAGTCGAAGCGGAAATCGGTCCAGCCGAGATCGTGCACCAGTTTCTGGATTCCGAGCCCGGGATTGAGCAACCAGCTCCACACCGTTCCGGTCACCACGAAGGAAACGGCGAGCGGATAGAGAAAGATCGTGCGCAGCACGTTTTCGCCGCGCACGCGTTGATCGAGCAGGATCGCCAGCAGCAGACCCAGCGCCATCGTCAACAGCACGAAGCCGGTGCTGTAGACAAACAGATTGACATAAGCGATCTGGAAGTTCGCCGTGCGCGTCACCGCCCAGTAGTTGCGCAGGCCGATCCAGGTGTAGTCCGGCATCAAGGTCGAGGCCGTAAACGAGACCCAGGTCGTCCAGGCCGTGAACACCACCACGTGCCCGGCAGTGATCGACAACGGCACCCAGATCGCAAGCTGGGCCAGGAAATTGCCGAGGCGGTCGCGCCAAACGCCAGCCACCGGCTTTCTCCTCGTGTCCCGCGCCTGCAGCGTCAGTGCCGTTCGCATGGCGACGATCCTACTGCGCGCTTTCCACCGCCGCGACCAGCCGCTTCTGCCCTTCGGCGGCGGGAATGGCGCTGTTGTGGACGTATTCGGTCAGCACGTCGATCATCGCCGCGGTGATGCCGTTGGGCTGCGCCATGTTGTGGCCGAGACTCAGGACCACCCGGTCCTTGGCGATCGCATCGCGCAGATTCTGCGCCGAACTGCGCTGGCCGTCGGTAAAGCCCTGGGTCGACAGGTCGACATCGGTGCGCGCCGGGATCGAGCCCGTGATCTTCGAATACATCTCCTGCGTCGACGGCTGCATGACCAGTTCGGCGAACAATTTCTGCCCGGCCTCGAGATCGGCGCCCTTCGGTTTCCAGAAGATGAAGCAGTCGGCGTTGAGGTCGAAGCATGGCGGACCATTCTCCTGCGGCGCGGGTCCGCTAGAGAAATCGGCGTCGGTCGCGCCGGCCTTCAGCAGATTGCCCTGCGCCCAGCCGCCCATCAGCACCATGCCCATGTCGCCCTTGACGAAAGCCGGCAGGTTCACCGCCCAGCCCTGCGCCGCGATGTTCGGGTTCATCCAGTTGGAGAGTTTGCGGAGCTGCTCGAAGGCGGCCAGCACCTGCTTGCTCTTCAGGGCATCGGGTTCGAGCTTCATGATGGCGCGGCGGTAGATGTCGGGATCGATGCCGGCGAGCGCGATCTCGAATTTCATCCCGTCGTCCCAGCGGATACCGCCATTGGCCACGGGCGTCATACCGGCGGCCTTCATCTTCTCCGCCGTGTCGTTGAATTCCGCCCACGAGGTCGGCGCCTTGGTCACGCCGGCCCGCTGCATGCCCTTGGTGGACATGAACAGCGTGTTGATCCGATAGACCTGCAGCGGCAGCGCGACCCATTTGCCGGCCGGCTGGCAGCTCTTGGCAAGTTCCGCCGGCGCGCGGTCGGCATAGCCGGCCGCCTGCACCCACGGACTGATATCGACGGTCGGCGCGATCTTCGACCACGCGGCAATCTCGGGTCCCTTGAGCTGCGAGACGGCGGGTGGATCGCCGGCCATGATCTGTGCCCGCAGCTTGTTCATCATCTCGGTGGTGAAGCCGGGAACCGGATTGTGCTGCCAGACCCCGCCCTTTTCCTCGAACAATTTGCCGAGCGCGGAGATCGCGGCACCGTCGCTGCCGGCGGACCATTGCGAAATGGCGGTCAATCGCGGCTTCGCGCCCTGAGCCCTGCCCAAGGCTGGCATTGCAAGAGCAGCAGCGGATCCAGCGAGCAGATGACGCCTTGTCATGATCGGCATAGCTTGTTCCTCCCGGGTTGCAGACATTCGACGCGTTTGGTCCGCGCCGTTCATTGCATCTTACGCAGCCTCCGCCGATGAGGCCGGCATGCCGCCACGGCGAGCCAGACAGCAGGCTGCAAAGGCCAGCGCGGCATTCGGATCATTGCCGTTCGAAGGCCGTACGAAGGCAAGCGACACCTGAGCGCGCCCGCCCATCAGACAGGCATCGATCCCATCGACCAACGCCTTGCGATCTTCCTCCGCAAGAAGCGACGGCCAGCCACTGATCGCCACGCCAGGACAAGGCTTGACGTTCAGCGTATTGCCGATCGCAAGGCCAAGCCGGAACAGCCGGCGCCGCAACTCCTGGCGCACGCGGACGGGAAGCGGGATGGCATTGACCCACTCATCGCCGAGCCGCAGCAGTTCCGGTTCGGGAACGCCGAGCAGCCCGGCCAATGCCGGAAGCGACGTATAGGCCTCGACACAGCCATGATGGCCGCAGCGGCAAGGCGGGCCGCCATCGCCGAACACCATGTGGCCAAGCTCGGCCGGCAGCAGAGCATCGGCTTCGATCGGGTCGTCCATCCAGGCGCCTGCGACGCCTTGGCCGACAAAGACGAACAGATGCGGGCCGGTAAACGGATAATCTTCCGTGCGGCAGCAATGAAACGTGGCATGCGCCACCACCGAATTGGTGAACTCGACCGGCACGCCGCTAAACATCTCGCCAAGCATGCCGCGAACGAGCCCGATGTCACAGGGAATGATCGGATTGTCGAGTTCGCTCAACCGGCCAAGCCCCGGGACCGAAACACCGATCTGCGAGAGCTGAACCCGGCGCCGCCGTGTCCAGTCCTGCAGCAACTGCAGCGCATCGTGAAACAGCCCGCCGACGGATTCGACGGTTGGAGATTTCGGCAGTGGCAAGCGTTCGGTGTAATGCAGTTCGCCGCTCAGCCCGCCGACCCCGACGCTCAGCCGCTGACCGGTCAGCTCGATCGCCGCCAGCCGGACCGAATGATCGAGAGAGACCAGACCGGTCGGTCCACCGACGTAAGGCGCGGGTCGCCTCACTTCCTCGATCAGGCCCTCCGCCTTCAGATCGAACAGGATACGCGACAGGCTTGCCTCGGACAGGCGCACGGCCTTGGCCAGAGGCGGCCGAAACACGCCGCCCGACTGGAGCAGATGCCCCAGAATGGCCGCGCGCGTCTGCCGCCGACTTCTCGGCTGCTCCGACATTTCCATCCCTGACGTCAATTCTTACTTTGTGTAAGAATGTGCGCGAAACATTTCGACTGTCAAGGCGCTTGTCGGCTCGGTGCATGGACTTGATGTTGTGCGCGGCAGCAAAGTCCTGCACGCGCGCCAATCGACGCTATTGCCCGAGCCGCCGCAACTCGGCTTGTGCGCCGGTATACTCGATGAACGATTTGGGACAGATGGCGACAGCTTCCTCGAGACGCTGTCTGGCGGCGGCGCGGTCGCCCTGCACAAGCTGCCATTCGCCGACATAGAACTGCGCCTCGCAACGCTCTTCGTTTTTTTGCGCGGCGGCGAGCGCCGCCGCCGGATCGCTTCGCCCGAGATAGAGTTCGAGCACCGCATAGGGCCAGTCGCGGCCCTTCATGCGTTGAGTCAGGGATTCGATATCCGAGACCGTCTGCCCGGCGCGAGATTGGGCCAGGAAACGAAACAGCCCGGGATAGGGGTAGCCATCCATCGGCGCGACACGCGACAGATCCGCCGCCGCATCGGCGAAGTCGCCGCGATAGAATCGCGTGTAGCCGCGATTGCTGAGCGCCGCGCTATCCTGCGGGTTGGCGGTGATGATCTTGTCATAGTCGGCGATCGCCCGGTCGTAATCGCCGGTCTTTCCGTAAGCGATGCCGCGGCCGACACGCGCTTCCGAATCCTCGAGCTTGATGTCAAGCGCAGTCGTGAAATCGGCGATGGCGTGGTCGTAATCGTCTTTCTTAAGATATGCGTTGCCGCGATTCCGCCAGGCATTGGCGTATCGGGGGTCGATGGCTATGGCCGCGTTGAAATCGGCGATCGCGGCGTCGTAGTCGCCCTTTCCCCGATA
>JAQGJF010000604.1 GCA_028290765.1 Tardiphaga sp. | reverse complement strand
TCGACGAAGGTGCCGAGAAACACGTCCCACTGCCGCCCGACACGGACCAGCCCGACCAGTCCGATCGCGACGATCAGCAAGGCAACCGGCGCGGTGAATATCCAGCGCAGATAAGGATAGGTCAGGTCGAGAAAGCGATCCGGCCGCAGCAGCGGAATCCGGATGAACAGATAATTGTGCAGCAGCCATTTGCCCCAGCTGCCGCGCTGGCGCTCGGCCTTCTTGACCAGATTGGCGGTGGCCTCGGGGCTGGTGGCGCGCAACAAATCGAACGCAAACAGGAAACGAACCAGGTCGTCGACGTCTTCCTTCTCGAGGTGCAGCGTGGTTTCGGTTTCGACCCGTTCGGTGAGCGCCGCGACGGAGCCTGAATCCCAGCGCGACAGCATTTCGAATTCGCGCCAGCCGAGGCGATAGAAGCGATTGCTCGACGGGTCGTGCAGGGTCCAACTCGGCGAGCCGTCGAGCGCCGCGGGGCCCGGGAAGATCGCGATCTCCTCGCGCAGCGGCAACAGGCCGGCCGCGGTGCCTGCGGTGGCGGCCATCGCCATCACAGGCCCACGAATTGCCGCGCCGCGGCGAGCGGACGCCGCAGCAGGTAGTAAAACAGCGAGACGCGTTCGCCGAACACCTTCGCGGTGCCCTTGAGCCCGATCCGCGGCGGATGCGTGGTATCGGTCAGTTTCGCCTTGAGGCGGTAGCCGAGCAGCCCGGCCGGCGACTGGGTCGCTTCATAGCTCGCCTGCCGCAACGTCGCGCGCAGCGGCGATTCCGGGGTGACGTTGAGAAAGAAATCGACGTCGGCGCCGGGCTTCAGCGTGATCGCATCCGCCACCGGCAGCCAGATCTCGATCTCGGCCTGGGTCGGGTCGGCGATCTCGAGCAGCCGCTCGCCGATCGCCACCGGCTTGCCGATCCAGGCATTGGGATCGTCATAGATCGCGAGCCCGCTGCGCGTCGCCGTCACCTTGACGCGATCGAGCAGCGACTGGTTGTAGGTGACATCGGCGCGACGCTGCTCGGCGCGGCCTTTCAGCACCGCCAGCAGCGCGCGGCTCTTGTCGTCGAACACCGCCTGCTGCGCGGCCTGGCGATATTCGGCCTCCGCCACCGCGAGCGCCTTGCTGGCGACCTCGAGCTTGTTCTCGATGGCGCGCGGATCCAGCGTCAGCAACAGCTGCCCGGCCTCGACCGGGGCGTTGGGCTGGACCTCGAAATGATCGACGACGCCTTCGAGCGGGGCACGGACGATGGTCGGCTGCAACGCCACCACCTCGGCCGGCGCCAGCGCCGACAAGGTGACCGGCAGGCACAGCACCGCGACCACCGCGGCGGCGAGCCCGAGCTTGATGACGAGGCCGCGCCCGAACAGCACCGCGAGCAGCGACCGGCGGCGCTTGCCGCTAAACCGCGTCCACGCGTAGGAATAGGCTTCGGCGAGTTCGGACATCAGATGAGCGTCGCCCTCGGTCCAAGGCTGATCACGCGCGAGCAACAACGCGCCGAGCGCGGGCTCACCCTCGGTTTGCAGCGGGATCAGCAGACCATGGGCCGGCAGCCATTCGGCCCACCCCTCGCCGAGCGAACCCGGAAGGCCGGTCGCATCGACCGGCCGGATGGCGCCCGGCGTGGCATCTTCATCCAGTTTCGCGAATGCCGGATTAAGCCACAGCATGAACGGCGCGTTGCGGTCGACCGTCGCCGCACCGGAGACCGCAATAACCTTGCCGGCGCCGCGCGCGTGGCGCTGCCACAACGCCGCCTGCCGATAAGGCAGCAGCGCGTGGGTTTCGTTGACCATGACGAAGCCGAGCTCTTCGGCGGTGGCGGCACGACGCGCGCGCTTCAACAGCTGCACCAGCGTACCCAGCCCGAACAACTGCGCGTCCAGCGAATTGGGTGCGACCGGCTTCATCCCATTGGACTTTCAGGCTTCATTCTCAGGCTGTATCTGATTCTAGCTCGATTTTTGCGACAAGTCCCGCCGCAGCGCGGCGGGCGGCAGGGAAAATACGCGATCGAACCGGTTCATCTGCCGCGTTGCAGGCTGGCCAGCAGGGCGTTGCGTTGTGCATCCATCGAGCGCCAGCCGATCGAAGCCAGTTGCTCGGTCAGACCGGCGCGCCCGGCCGGCATGGCTTCACCCGAACCCACCGAGATCGCGTCGCCATGACGGACCGGCATGCCGCGCGCGGCGAACGGTTCGAAGGATGGCGTCGCATCGCGCACCGCGGCCTCGATCGCGGCAAGCTCGGGCGACAGCGTTGCCAGCGAGGCGTGACGCGTCGGGCCGAACGGCTGCACGTTCCAACCCTGCTTGCCGGCGGGGTGCGCCCGCAGGTCGATGGTGAAGGTGGTGACCGCGACATTGCCCTTGGAATCCCGCGCCAGCACCTCGACGGTGATGGTCTGGGGTTTTACCGGCGCGTTCGGACCCGGGCCGGTGCCGAGATCCGGATTCGGCGGCAACGCGCCGGTGACGATGTTGCTATCCGATTGGTCGGGCTCGATGCTGGCCACCGCGTTGTCGGGCGGCAGGCCGGCGAAGGTGCCGGTGGCCGGATCGAACTTCAGCCAGTCGGGCAGCGGATCGCCATTGGCCTGGCGCGCCACCACATAGGCGATATCGCCACCGAGCGGGGCTTCCAGCGCGGCGAGCGCCAGGTTGATCTGCACGGTGGCGTCCGAAGCGGTGGTCAGCACCGCGTCGGTGTGAACGACGTGATAGCCGAAGCCGCCGCTGCCGCTTGTGCCGAAGCCGTCGCCGCTCGACGGAGGAACCAGCGGACCGCTTGAGGTGGTGTCGAACACGAGCGAGGCCTGCGTCACGTTCGGCGTCGTCGGCGTGCCGCGGTTGTCGGAGAAGACATGCGGGGGAACGATGATGCCGCTGACGGCGATCGTCGAATTGGCCGGCAGGCTCTGACTGAATTGAGCGCTGCCGTCGTCGGCGGTCCATTGGATGGTGCGGGTGCCATTGCTTTGCGTGATCGACATGAAGGACACGCTTGCCAGCGCGGCCTGGTAGTCGGCGACCGACGCCACGCCGGTCAGCGTCAGCACGCCGGTGGCGCTGTTATAGCTGCCGGTGATGCCGTTGCCGTTGACGAAGCCAAGACTGTCGTTACCCGGTTCGAAGCCGCCGGTGACGGCGACCTTCGCGCTCGCCAGCGTCGTGTTGTCGACGTCGTGCATGGTGATGGCCGCATCGATCACGACCGGCTGGCCGGTATTGGCATTGAACGACAGGGTATTTCCAGCGTCGACAACCGGCGCATCGTTCACCGGATTGATCGTCAGCGACACGGTCACCGTGCCGCTCGGCAGCGTGCCGTCGCTGGTGTGATACGTGAAGCTGTCGGTGCCGTTGTAATCCTGGCTCGACAAATAACGGAACGAGCCGTCGGCATTGAGTTGCAGCGTGCCATGGGCCGGGCCGGAATCAAGCACAGCCGTCAATGCTCCGCCGTTGATGTCGCTGTCATTGGCAAGCAGGCCGTTCGCCGCCGTCACGACAAGCGGCATGTCCTCGTCGGTGGTGAATGCGTCGGCACCGGCCACCGGAGCGGCATCGGTCACCGCTATGGTGAAGGTATGCTCGCTGAACGCGCCGCTTGGATCCGAGGTCCTGACGGTGAGATCGTAATGCCCGCCGCTGCTCTCGAAATCGACCTTCGAGGCATCGTTGACCGTTACGACGCCGGTCGTGGCATCGATCGCAAAGCCGAGGTTGGCGCTGCCGGGCGACAGCGAATAGGTCACCTTGCCACCATGGATGTCGGTGGCGAACGCGGTTACGCCGACCACGGTACCGTTCGAGGCTCCTTCAACCACGGTGTCGACTGCCGCGTTGGTATCGATTGCCGGCGTCGGAGGCACGTCAACCACTGCGATGGTGAAGTTCTGTGTGGTGGCCAGCGTCCCGTCGCTCGCCGAGATCGTGATCTGGTGCGCGGTCGCCGTCTCAAAGTCGAGCAGCGCTGCATTCGCCACCGTCACGACACCCGTGCTGCCATCGATCGTAAAACGTCCGCCGGCATTGTCGGTCAGCGAATAGGTGACCGTGCCGCCGTGAATATCACTGGACGACGCCGTGATCCCGACCGGATCGCCGCTCGACGCATCCTCGCGAACGCTGCCGCCGGCCGCTCCGTCGCTGTCGGCAGGCGGCGTCGGCGCGACATCCGTCACCGCGATGGTGAAATTCCGCGAACTGGTCAGCGTTCCGTCGCTCGCCACGACGGTGATCTGGTGCGACGTCGCCGTCTCGAAGTCGAGCAGCGACGCATCCGCCACCGTCACCACACCCGTGCTGCCATCGATCGTGAAACGTCCGCCGGCATCATCGGTCAGCGAATAGGTCACCGTGCCGCCGTGAATATCGCTGGACGACGCCGTGATTCCCACCGCATCGCCCCTGACCGCGCCTTCCGAAACGCTGCCGCCGGTCACCCCGTCGCCATCGGCAGGCGCTGTCGGCGCAACATCGGTCACCGCGATGGTGAAATCCTGCGAGCTGGTCAGCGTCCCGTCGCTCGCCACGACGGTGATCTTGTGCGACGTCGCCGTCTCAAAGTCGAGCAGCGACGCATTCGCCACCGTCACGACGCCGGTGGTGGCATTGATGGCAAAGCGTCCACCCGCGTTATCTCCGAGCGAATAAGTCACGGCACCGCCGTTGATATCGCTGGACGACGCGGTAATGCCGACCGTATTGCCGTTCACGGCACCTTCCGAGATGCTGCCGCCTGTCGCGCCGTTGGCATCGGCGGGGACCGTCGGTGCGCGGTCGGTCACGTTGATGACGAAGTCGGCGGTGCTGGTGCCGCCCTTGCCGTCGCTCACCAGGACCGTGATCGTCGAGGCGTGGGTCGGGTTGCTCTCATAGTCGATCAGGCTGCCGTCGCGGACGCTGATCACGCCATTGGCGTCGATCTGAAACGCCGCCGCGGCGCCGTGACCGACGATCGAGTAGGTGAGCGTGTCGTTGTCGGCATCGGTGGATTGAACCACCAGACCGACCGGCGTGCCCGCCGCAGCGCCCTCCTCGACCGAACCGGTGCCGGAGCCCGTGGGCACCGAAGGCGGCGAATTTCCGGTGACGGTGATGTGGGAGACCGCGCTGCTTTGCGCACCCGCCCCGGTATTGCCGAGGTCATTGATGACGACGGAGATGTCGGTCACCACCGGGATGCGGGAGTCAGTCGGCGATGGCTGCGTGAAGGTGAGATAGCCATTGGTAATGTAATCGTTGATATCCGCCAGCGCGCCGGTCAGGGTAACGGTGCCCGACGCGGAGCCCGTCACCGTCACGTGTGTCAGGCCGACATTGTTGAGCGCGGTAAACGTGCCGTTGGTCGCAGCGCCGGTGCTGAGCGCGGTGAACGTCGCCGTCTCGCTCTTGCCGGCGTCATCCGGATCGCTGAAGCTGACGCCGGTGATCACGACCGCCGAGCCAGCCGGGCTGTGCAGGTCCGCCGGCACGATCTCGGTCGGCGCATCGTTGATCGCGGTGACAGTGACAGTGCTGGTCACGGCGGCACTGTCGAGGCCGGTATCATCGGTCACCACCCACGAAATCGTCCGCGCGGGCTGCGTGCCGCCCAGGGTGGGATCGTCATTGGCGCTGTTGGCGAAGGTGATCTGCCGCAGCAGGGCCTGGTAATCCGCGGGGGCGGTGGAGCCCGTCAGCGACAACACCAGCACGCCATTGTTGTTGCTGATGATGCTGATGCCGGCACCGCTGGGCGCGGCAAGCGTATCGCCGGCCACGAAATCGGTGATCGTCACCGTCGCCTTGGTCAGGCTGGTGCTGTCGGCATCGGTGACCGTCATACCGCCATCGATCACGACAGGCGCGGCCTGCTCGCCGTAACTGGCGGTGTGGCCGGCATTGACAACCGGCGCATCGTCAACCGGCGTGACATGGACGGTCTGGCTGACGCTGTCGCTCAGCTCGCTGCCGGGGCCGCCGACATTGCCGCCGTCGTTGAAGGTCAGCGTGATGACGCGGGTGACCGAGCCGGGATTCTCGGTGGTGTTGCTGAATCCGAACGCGGTGGCGAGCCTGTTGACTTCCGCCGGCGTCGCCAGCGCGCTCAACTGCACCGAGAAGGACGAGGCTGACGACGTGACCGTGCCGAGGTCGACGGCGCCGTCATGGAGATGCCCGGCCACCACGGAGAAACCGGACGCCGCAAGCAACGCGATCTGGTCGCCGGTCTGGAATCCCGAGGCGATGGCAACCGTCAGGCTGCCGCCGTTGAAATTCGCAGGGTTGTCGGCATCGGTCACGGCTTCGCTGGCGAACAGCGCCGTCGGCGCCGCATTCTCGACATAGGAAACATCGGCAGGCGCGTGCGGCGACAGCACCGGCGCATCGTTCACCGGCGCAACATTGATGGTGACCGTCGCAACGACGGGCGGATTTCCGGCGTTGTCGCTGGCCTGGTAGGTGAAGCTGTCGGTGCCGTAGAAATCAGCGTCCGGCGTATAGGTGAACGAGCCGTCGGCAGCGAGGCTGACCGTGCCATGGCCGGCATTGGTGACGACCGTCGCGGTGATCAGGGTCGCGGCGGGATCGAGATCGGCATCGTTTGCAAGGACGCCGCCGGCCGCGGCAACCACCAGGGGCGCATCTTCCGTCGCGCTATAGGCATCGCTGGCCGCGATGAGCGGGCTGTTGGTGACGTTGATCGTGACCGTGGCGATGTTGGACGACGCGTTGCCGTCGCTGGTCCGGTAGGTGAAATAGTCGGA
>JAQGJF010000602.1 GCA_028290765.1 Tardiphaga sp. | reverse complement strand
CCTGCTGGGCCAGATGCTGCCCGGATTCGCGACCCCCTGGATCGACGCCTATGCCCGGGCCCCCGGCCAGTTTCTGTTTGCCGCGGCGCTGGTGGCCTTGCTGATCTGGGCCGGATCGCGCCTCGGTAGCGTCATCGAGAGCCGCATGGAGCTGGTGTGGCGTCCAGAGCCGCCGGATGAAACGGCGTCTCCGGCCTCGAAGTGGCTGCCCCGGATCGCCGCGGCGATCGGCCTGTATCTGCTGGTCTATTCGGTGCTGCCCCACTGGCTGCAACTGCCGCAGCCGGCCCATAGCTGGATCTCGCATTATATCACGCTGACGGTCCGCCTGACGCTGGCGCTTGTCCTGCTGTCGATGCTGCCGCCGAATGTCGTGCTTCATCTGCGCAGCGCGCCGCCCTACCGGGCCCTTGTCCGCAACCTCAAACTGCGAATTTTGCCGGCATTCTTTGCCCTCAGCTTCGCGCTGGTGGGATTGGCGTTCGGCAGCCACATCCTGTTCAACCTCCAGGATGCGACAGGCTACGTTTGCGAAGCTTCACCGAAGATCGCCACCAACGAGCGCGCGGCGCCCAACCGATACGGCCTCGGCACCTGCATCAGCGCCGATGTCGCAACCTGTTCCTCCAAGGGAGTCGTCAGCTGCAGTTCGAGCCGGCCGGTCTATTGCGGCCAGGGTACGCCCAGCTGCGATTTCGTGCCGAAGGACAAATGCGACGCCGACAAGGATTCCAACAAATGCTTCGCCAACGCGGTGTGCCGGACCTCGCCGACGACGATCGCGGGACCGGCGACCTGCGCGGCGCAGTGCGAGACCGGGCCGCAGGACAGCAAGATCAAGCTCGACGTCGCCAAGGTCTGCAATCCGACCGGCATCTGGGTCGAGCAGGGCCAGAAATACGTCATCAAGGTCACGCCCGATGGCGACTGGACCAGCAACGGCCTGCCGGCCAGCACGCGCGGGGTCTATCTCTCGGAACTGGAATCGCGCTGGGAGAAGATCAAGGCGGTGGCGTTGTGGCCGTTTACCCGCAATTATTCGAAGTCGCGTTTCGCGGTGCTGGCGCGGATCGGCGTCGCCGGCAACGACGAATATTTCCTCGAGCCGGATCCGATCCCGGGCGCCAGGGTATTGGACGTCGAGATCACGCCGCGCCGGAGCGGCGAGCTGTTTCTCTACATCAATGAACGGGTCATCGCCGGTCCGTCATCCTGGTGGGATTTCTTCTACAGCGACAACAAGGGCACGGCGACCCTCGAGGTGCGGCGGGCGCGGCAGTAGGGGCTGAGCGATGATGCAGACGATGGCGTTTTGCGGCGCCCTGGCGGTCTTTTTGCCGTTCGTCATTTCAGCCGTGGCTGCGAAATTCGGAAAGGCGGTGTCGGAGCGGTTTCTGGAACGGCCAACCGAACTGCCGGCGGAGGTCGGCGAAGGACCTTTGACCGCGGCATTGCTGCGGGCGTGGGCCACCGGAAGCAAAACCGCGGCGCATGCCAGGGGCTATGCGCGCTACGTGATGTTATTCGACCTGGCGTATCTGGTCAGCCTCGGCCTGTTCCTTGGACTGGCGGCCAGCTATCTCGCGGGACTCGTCAGCTGGCCGGGCGGGATCGCTTCGCGTCCCGACTGGCTGTGGTGGATCCTGCCGGTGGTCTATATCGCGTTCGATTTCGCGGAGGACAGCCTTATCGTCGTGCTGCTGAGCTGGCCTTCCAGCATTACGGACGGCAGCCTGAAACTTCTGTCGGTCCTCAGGTTCGTCAAGATCGCCAGCGTTGGTGCGGCCATGGTCGTGGCTGTGCTGCTCGGCCTGCTTTCGTTTGTCTGAGGCGTGCGCGGTTCCGCCGTATCGCCACCCTCGTCATTGCGAGGAGCGAAGCGACGAAGCAATCCAGGAGCCAAAGAAGGAAGACCGGATTGCTTCGTCGCAAGGGCTCCTAGCAATGACGGAGAAATCATCCTGCTTACGCACTCAGCTGCATCTGTTCGAGAACCGCGCGACCGAGCAGACCGTACGGGCTGCCAAAGGTCTCCATCATTTCGAAGTGATTGTAGTTCTCGTTGACGAAAAACTGCACCGGCTTGCCGGCGGCCTTCAGCGCGGCGGCGAAGTCGCGGGTCTGGCGCTGGAATTCCGGCGTCTCATAGCTGCCGTGGGCGAGCACCAGTGGCGTGCGGATCCGGTCCAGATGGCGCTGCGTGCTGAACGCTTCCTCGACCTCGTCGGTGAATTTCACGTATTTCGAACGTGCCGAGAGCCGCACCGCCTTGAGATCGTACAGTCCACTTGAGAGAACCGCGCCTCGGATGACATCGTTCGGGAGATCGAAATCCTTCTTCCAGTCGGTGATCAACGCTACGCCCGCCAGATGCGAGCCGGATGAAAATCCGGAGAGATAGACCCTCGAGGCATCGCCGCCGAAGCTTTGCGCGTTGCGAACGGTCCAGGCGATGGCACGGCGGACCTGTTCGACCATCGGCACCAGGTCGCCGCCGCTTTCGTCGACCGAAATGAAGTCGGGCACCACGTAATGCGCGCCGGCATGCATCAGCATCTCGGCCGGAAACGCGTATTCGGTGGCGGGACGCTGGCGCCAGGCGCCGCCATGAATGTGGATATGGATCGGCGCGTTCGGCCGCTTCGGCGAATAGATTTCGAGCTGTTCGATTGGCGTCGGACCGTAGCTGACACGTTTCGGTTCGCCGGTCCGCGCGCGCATCGCGGCGCTGTTCGAGGCATAACGCTTCAACACCTGCGCGACGTTCGGCGCGTATTTGGCCTGGTCGTAGGCGTCGTCGAGCTCCTTCTGGTCCATGTCGAGCCAGACTTTTGGGCCTTTCTCGGCGGGAGGAGTGGATTGTTGTGCGGCAGCGTTACCGATACTGCCGGCAACCGCGCCCGCGGCCATGCCCGCCATCACGATGCGACGGCTCAGTTGGTCAGTTGAAATCACCGGTTCCTGCACGTCGCTCTCCCGCACACCACGTCGTTGAAGATGGTTTGTATCACAAGCAAGAAAAGGGCCGTCCCGTCGTCCCGGCGCAGGCCGGGACCCAGAACCCCTGGCATTGCAGAGGAAGAATGGTCACTGCCGCAATGCCACTATAGAGACGGCACGGCGTATGGGTCCCGGCCTTCGCCGGGACGACTCGAGGGGTGTGACGCGTTCATCCCACATCCTCCCACACCCCATCGCGAACCTGCTTGCGGCCGAACTCGCACAGCATGTCATGGAATCGCTCGGCCGCAACACCGAGCGAGCGCGTCTTGGGCCGTGCCACCAGCCAGGTAATGGACAGATCCGCGATCGGTGTAGCCGATAGCTGTCCCTGCTTGACCAGCGGGCGCACGCCGCAGGCTGGCAGCACCGTATAGCCGAGGCCGGCGATGACGAGATCGGTCATCAGCGGCAGCGTGTTGGCCTCGAACCGGACGTTCGGCTGCAACCCGTGAAGGGAGAGACCGTTTTCGATGCTCAGCCGCAGGCTGTTC
>JAQGJF010000581.1 GCA_028290765.1 Tardiphaga sp. | reverse complement strand
TGGCCCGGCATCGCCACGCTGCCCGGCGTGCCTTCGACCGCGATCCCGACCGTCTTCGCCCCGGACGGCCTGCCGGTCGGCGTGCAGATCGTCGGCCCCTGGCTGGAGGATCGCACGCCGCTGAAACTCGCCGAATTGATCGAGCGTGAATTCGGCGGGTTCGTCCCGCCGCCGATGTTTGCGGATTAGCGCCGGCGGAGCAGGAAGAGCCCGCCCGGAACCGGCCGGCCGGCCTCCAGCCGGATCATCGTGTCGGTCTGCTCCAATATGTCGAAATACGGAGCCGTCAGCGACCTGAAAAAACGGTCGCTGTGGGCGAACCGTCCGGAAGGCAGCAGCCGGAAATCGCCTTCGCTCGCGCGCTCGATGCTCGCGGCGAACACGCCGCCTCGCACCATTGATCGCGCGACAGCGGCGATCAACGCGTCAAGCCTGCCGAAATAGATGATCAGATCCGCCGCGAAGATCAGATCGAATTCGCCGGGATGGTCGCTGAGAAAGTCGATGGCTTCGCTCTTGATCAGAGCGCGATAGGTCTGGCGACGGCCGGCCTGCGCCAGCATTTGCGCCGAAAGATCGACACCGACCAGATGGCCGCCGAAACGCGCCAGCGGCTCGGCGGCAAGGCCGGTGCCACAGCCGAGATCCAGCATTCCGGAAAAGGCCGAATGGTGAGCCGCGACCCGTTCGGCCAGATCGTGCGGGACGCGATACTTCAGGACATCGACGAGTTTCTGATCGAAGCCGGCGGCGAAGGCGTCGAAATGCGCCTCGACATAGGAAGGTGGGACGCTGGTGATCGGTTTTCCGGCCACCGCGTCGACCAGATAGGCCTGCACCGGATCATCGGGATTCCATGCGAGCCGCAACCGGCCCACCGTGAGCGCGGCATCCTTGTGACCATAGGCGCTGAACAGCGCGAAGGCATCGCGGGTGATATCATCGAGCGGCTCGGCTTCGGGGCCGGCCAGCGCCGGATAGGCCGCCAGGGCTTGCTCGACATCGCCCTCGATCATCGCCGAAAATGTCCGCGCCCGCGCATGGCGGCGACCGATATGGCCCTCCAATGGGCCAAAGCTCGCCGCGCGCCCGAAGGCCTCGGCACTCAAGCGGAATTGCGAGGCCGAATAATAGGCCTGACCGAGGCAGATATAGCCGATCGCATCGGCGCCGCCTCTCTCGACGGCTTCGCGCAGACAGGTGATCGCATCTTCAAACCGGCCGGTTTTCAGGTACAGGACGCCCAACCCGAGCCATGCATCGGCGAGCCCGGGATCGAGCGCAAGCCCACGGCGGAAGGCCTGCTCGGACTCTGCGACATTATTCTGCTTGTCGGCCAGGGTGGCCAATTGCAGCCACGTGCCGGCATGCCCGGCATCGAGGTCCAGGGCGGCGCGGACACAGATTTCGGCCAGGTCATCGCGGGATATTTTTTGGTAGGTGTCGGCGAGGTCACGCCAGAGCCACGCGTCACCCGGCGCGAGGCCAAGCGCCGCGACGAACGCCTCGACCGCCAGCTCGTCGTTTTTCGCGCGGCGACAGATCGACCCGAACTGGCGTAGTGCCGCCACCGGCTCGCCATTGCTCTCGAGCAGGCCGGCGAAGACCGGGAACTCGCTCTTCCAAAGACCGAGCTTTTCCGCGATGTTCCCGGTGTCCGGCAGGCCGATGGCCTTCTCGTGCAGCCCCGGCCAATTCCGTGGCCGTGGCGTGCCGCTCAATCGATGCTCAGTCATCATCTCGCCGTGTGGTCCAGCCTTTTGCGCTGGGCCCTTTTAGCGATCCGCGCTCAGGCGTCAAACATGATCACGCTGCGCACGGTCTTGCCGGCCTTCATCGCGGCAAAGCCTTGGTTGATCTCCGACAGTTTCAGCCGCGCCGAGATCCAGTCGTCGAGATGCAGTTTTCCGCGCAAATAGAATTCGACCAGCCGCGGCATGTCGACGCGAAAATGATTCGAGCCCATCGACGAACCCTGGATCTTGCGTTCGCGCAGGAAATCAAAGCCGTGCAGTTCGATCTTCTGGCCGAACGGAATCATGCCGACGATGGTCGCGGTGCCGCCGGGCGCCAGCATCGCAAAAGCCTGTTCGGCGGTTTCCTTGCGGCCCAGCACCTCGAAGGCGTGATGCACGCCGCCCTTGGTCAGTTCGCGCACCTGCGCCACCACGTCGCCGTTCTGCGGATCGACGATGTCGGTGGCGCCGAGCTTGGTCGCCAGTTGCAGCTTGGCGGGATTGGTGTCGACGGCGATGATGCGGCCGGCGCCGGCGATTTCCGCGCCGTTGATCGCGGCCATGCCGACGCCGCCGCAGCCGATCACCACCACGGTCTCGCCGGGCGCGACCTTGGCGGTGTTGACCACCGCGCCATAGCCGGTGACGACTCCGCAGCCGATCAGCGCCGCCAGATCGAGCGGCATGTCGCGGCGGATTTTCACAATGGCGTTCTCATGCACCAGCATCTGCTCGGCGAAGGACGACAGATTCAGGAACTGGTTCAGCTTCTCCGAGCGCGCCCAGGACAGCCGGTTGGAGACGCCGGGCAGCATCTTCACGGTGGTCTCGGTGCACAGCACCGGACGCCCGGTCGAGCAATTGTCGCAGGTGCCGCAGAACACCGAGAGACACGTCACCACATGATCGCCCGGCTGGACATATGTGACGTCGGAACCGACCTGCTCGACGACCCCCGCCGATTCATGGCCGAGCACCGCGGGCAGCGGATGCGGATAAAGGCCTTCCATGAAATGCAGGTCGGAATGGCAGAGCCCGGCCACCGAGGTGCGGATCAGCACCTCGCGCGGTCCCGGCTTCTGCAGGCTGACATCTTCGATCAGGAGAGGCTGGTTGACTTCGTGCAGGACGGCGGCCTTCATTGGTGTTCCTCCTGTTTGTTTGTGATTGTGTTTGCATCTAAAGCGCGCGAGGCGCGCTCCCTCTCCCTTTGGGAGAGGTAGATTCGAGCGGAGCTCGAATCCGGGTGAGGGGTTACGACCTAT
>JAQGJF010000573.1 GCA_028290765.1 Tardiphaga sp. | reverse complement strand
CATGCCGCCCATGACGCCGGTACCGAGCGCCTGCTGGCTCTGTCCGCCGGCACCCTTTGCCACCACCATCGGCAGCACGCCGCAGACGAAAGCGAGGCCGGTCATCAGGATCGGACGGAAGCGAAGCGTGCAAGCTTCGATGGTTGCCTCGATCAGCGGCTTGCCTTGCGCCCGCAAATCCTTGGCGAATTCGATGATGAGAATAGCGTCCTTGGCCGCCAGCCCAATGATGGTAATCAGACCGACCGTGAAGTAAACGTCATTCGGCAGTCCGCGCAACATCGCCGCGAGCACCGAGCCGCAAATTCCCAGCGGAACCGTCAGCAGCACCGCCAGCGGTATGGTCCAGCTCTCGTAGAGCGCGGCCAGACACAAAAACACCACCAGCGCCGACAGGCCGAGCAGGAACGGTGCCTGCGATCCTGAAAGTTTTTCCTGCAGCGACTGTCCGGTCCATTCATAGCCGAAACCGCGCGGCAAGGCGTTGGCGAGCCGTTCCATCTCCGCGATCGCATCGCCGCTGGTGTAACCCGCCCTCGCCTCGCCGCTGATGCGGACCGCCGGATAGAAATTGAATCCGGCGATCTGCGTCGGTCCCTTCGACCACTCGACGGTGGCAAAGGATGAGAACGGCACCAGTTGGCCGCGGCTGTTCTTGACATTGTAATTGAGGATGTCGTCGGCGTTCATCCGGCTGCCGCTCTCGGCCTGCACGATCACCCGCTGCATTCGGCCGCGATTCGGAAAGTCGTTGACGTAGTTCGATCCGAGATTGGTCGAGATGGTGTTGTTGATATCCTCGAAGGTAACGCCGAAGGCGCCGGCCTTTTCGCGATCGATCATCAGATTGACCTGTGGCGCCGGCGGCAATCCCTCGACATAGACCTTTTGCAGCACCGGACTGGCATTGGCATCGGCGATCAGCCGGTCGGAGGCGTTGACCAGCGCCGCATAACCCTTTTGCCCGCGATCCTGCAGCCGGAAGCTGAAGCCCGAGGAATTGCCGAGATTGTCGATCGGCGGCGGCTGCAGCGCCGAGATCTTCGCATCGCGGACCGACGACAATTCCCGATTGATGTCGGCGACGATAGCGGCGGCGGAATCCTTCGGCGGGCGTTCGGCCCAGTCCTTCAGCGTGATGAAGGCTTGCGCCGTATTCATGCCCTGGCCGAGGAAACTGAAGCCAGTGAGAAAGGTCACGGTTTCGACGCCGGCGCGCTGCGCCAGATATTTTTCGACCTTTTCGACGGCGGCTTCAGTGCGGGCAAACGACGAGTCCGACGGCGTCTGCACGTCGGTCGTAATAAAGCCCTGGTCATCGACCGGCAGGAAGCCGCCGGGTAGGCGAACAAACGCCCAGGTCAGCCCGATCAGCAGCGCGGCATAGATCAGCATCAGGCGTCCGGTGCGGTTGAGCGACCAGCCCACCGTGGACGCGTAGCACCCCTTCACCGCGTCGAGGCCGCGGTTGAAGGCGCCGAACACGCCCTTGCGCGCATGGCCATGGCCGGCGGTGACCGGCTTGAGCAGCGTCGCGCACAGCGCCGGCGTCAGCGACATCGCCAGCAGCGCCGAGAAGCCGATCGCCGCCACCATGGTGACGGAGAACTGGCGATAGATGATCCCGACCGATCCGGGAAAGAACGCCATCGGCACGAACACGGCGATCAGCACCAGCGTGATGCCGATGATGGCGCCGGTGATCTGGGACATAGCCTTGCGGGTGGCTTCCTTGGGCGGAAGTCCCTCCTCGGCCATGATGCGTTCGACGTTCTCGACCACCACGATCGCGTCATCCACCAGGATGCCGACCGCCAGCACCATGCCGAACATGGTCAGCATGTTGATCGAGTAGCCCGCCAGCAGCAGCGTGGCCGAGGTGCCGAGCAGCGCGACCGGGACCACGATGGTCGGAATGATGGTGTAGCGGATGTTCTGCAGGAACAGGAACATCACGATGAAGACCAGCACCACCGCCTCGACCAGCGTCGACACCACCTTCTCGATCGAGGCCTTGACCACCGGCGTGATATTGTAGGGAATGTCATAGGCGATATTGGCCGGGAAGAAGCGCGACAGTTCCTTCATCTTGGCTTCGACCGCGCTGGCGGTAGCGAGCGCGTTGCCGGTCGGCGACAGCACCACCGAGAGACCCGCGGTCGGCTTGCCGTTGAGGCGGGTGGTGAACTGATAGCCCATGCCGCCGACCTCGATGCGGGCGACGTCACGAAGCCGGACGGTCGAGCCGTCGGCATTGGCGCGCAGGATGATCGATCCGAATTCGTCCGGCGCCGCAAGCTGGCCCTTGACCAGAACCAGCGCTGAAGTCTTCTGCGCCGCCGTGCTCGGCTCGGCGCCGATGCTGCCCGACGCCACCTGGGCATTCTGGGCGCTGATCGCCTTGGTCACATCATCCGCCGTAAGGCCATAGCCGACGAGCTTGGCGGGATCGACCCAGATCCGCAGCGAACGCTCGGTCGAATACAGCGTGGCGCGGCCGACGCCGGGAATGCGCCTGACTTCACCGAGCACGTTGCGGATCATGAAATCGCCGAGGCCGACCTCGTCGAGGCTGCCGTCGGTCGACCGCAGCGTGATGATCTGCAACACCGCGCTGGACGCTTCCTCCACCAGGATGCCCTGCTGGATCACCGCACGCGGCAACCGCGCCTCGACGCGCTTGATGCGATTTTGCACTTCCACCGAGGCCATGCCGGTATCGGTGCCCGGCACGAAATTGGCGATGATGTCCACCTGTCCCAGCGAGTCGCTGGTGGATTCGAAATTCAGGATGCCCGAGGCGCCGTTCAGCTCTTCCTCGATCAGGCGCGTCACGCTGTTGTAGAGGTTTTCCGGCGACGCGCCGGGATAGCTGGTGCTGACTGAGATCGAGGGCGGCGCGATGATCGGGTATTGCGCCACCGCGAGCAGCGGAATCGAGATCGCGCCGATCAGGCAGATGAAGAGTGCGACGACCCAGGCGAAGATTGGCCGGTCAATGAAGAAACTGGGCATCGGCCGTCACCGGCGTGCTTGCTGGGTCTGCCCGGTGTCCGGTAATGCGCCCACCGACGCATCCGCCTCGGTCCACAGCGCGGGCTTGACCTTGTCGCCGGCAGCGAACTTCTGAAAGCCCTCGACCACAACCTTGTCGCCCGACTTCAGTCCTTCGGTCACAAACCACTGACCGCTCTGCACCGATCCGGTCCGGACCGCTTGTGTCGCCACGTGGTTGTCGTCCTTGACGACGAACACCTCGCTGCCGCCGCCGCCATTGCGCTGGATCGCTTGCTGCGGAACGGCGATCGCATCGGTGTCGATGCCCTGCTCGATCAGCACGCGGACATACATGCCCGGCAGCAATTCGCGCTTCGGATTGGGAAATTCACCCCGCAACGTCACCTGCCCGGTATGTGCATCGACCTTCGCCTCCGAAAACAAAAGCTTGCCAGCGGCCGCATAGACCGTTCCGTCGTCGAGCACCAGGCGAACCTTGGCCGCGCCGGGTGCGATGCGGTCGAGATCGCCGCTTTCAAAAGCGCGTCGAAGCTGATTGAGTTCGCCGACGGATTGCGTGAAGTCGGCATAGATCGGGTCGAGCTGCTGGATCGTGGCGAGGTTGGCGGTATCGTTCTGGACCACGAGCGCGCCTTCGCTGACGAGCGCGGCGCCGACGACGCCGTCGATCGGCGCACGAACCGTCGCATAGTCGAGATTGAGCCTTGCACGCGCAACGTCGGCCTTGCGGCCTTCAACGTCGGCTTCGGCCTGGCGCATCGCGGCAATGGCCTTCTCGTTTTCGACTTCGGTGGTGGCGCGCTGACTGGTGAGCAACGCCGTTCGTCGTGCGTGCTGCGCGGCCTGATCGAACACCGCCCGCGCCCGGGTCAAGGCAGCCTCATTGGACTGCAACTCGACCACGAACGGTCTCGGATCGATCTGGTACAGCGGGTCGCCGGCCTTCACCTCGCTGCCCTGGTTGAACATCCGCTCAACGACGATGCCGGACACGCGCGGACGCACGTCGGCAACCCGTGTCGGCGCGATGCGCCCCGGCAATTCGCGCACGATCGCGCGCGCCTGCGGCTTGACCATGACGATGCTGACTTCAGGCTCGGACGGTTGCGCCGCCGCGGAAGCGGCGTTTGGTTCGTTACATCCGGCGAGGAATGGCGCGACGCCAGCCATCAGCAATGCCGCACCAGCCAACCGCGTATGAAATCGTATCATGGAGAAGTATCGCCCAACATTTTTGAGTGCGGACGTGCGCCGCAGCGTCGTCCGACCGAACCCTTTTGATCAGCTTACGTTAAAGCACTTATGCTGCGATGCAATGCGCCAGCGTGGCGGCGCAATGTCACACTTCGCTATCGCATTGAAGCGACAGCACGTTTGCCGATTCACGCGATCGTGAGTCGGCGTGATCGATGATCCAAAAAGAAACACACGACCACCGATCACCGGATGATGCTTGGTAACGAAGCAATCCGCGAATTTAGTGGCGCGACCACGTGGGGCGTTGGTTAGCTCGCCGCCTTCATCCGATAATGACTGACGCCCCACTCGCTGCCGCCAGCGTAGCCGAACAGGCCCGCGGTCGCGAGGAGGAACCAGCGCCAGCGCCGCATCCACAATGCCGTATCGCTGCCGTAGACGGGGCGAAGGATGCGCTCGATTTCGTCGCGGTTGCGGTCGAAATTGTCGAGCCAGTCGAGCGCGGTGCGCCGATAATGTTCGCCGCTCCAGCGCCATTCCTTCTCGACCGCGAACAGATCGGCATATTGCCGGATCAGATGATGGCTCGGCATCACGCCGCCGGTGAAGAAATGCTGCGCGATCCAGTCATCCTTGTCGGCGCAATCGAACAGGTAGGTACCGGAGCGATGGGTGAAGATATGTATGAAAAGGCGGCCATCGGGTGCAAGCCAGGCGCGCGTCCGGCTCAGCAATTTACGCCAGTTCATCATGCGCTCGAACATTTCGACCGAGACGATCCGCGCGAATTGGCTGCCCGGATCAAACACGTTCATGTCCTTGGTGATCACGCACAGATTT
>JAQGJF010000568.1 GCA_028290765.1 Tardiphaga sp. | reverse complement strand
CGCGGTGCACGGCGTCGAGCACGCTCTCATATTGCTGCGGTCCGGTGATCGAGAGCACGCCGGGATAGGCCTGTTCGATCTGCTCGGGCTCGGCTCCCATGCAGCCGGTGAAGATAACCTTGCCATTGACGTCCATGGCTTCGCCGATGGCGCCCAGCGATTCCTGTTTGGCGCTGTCGAGAAAGCCGCAGGTATTGACGATGACCAGGTCGGCGCCGTCATGCTTGCGCGCGAGCTCATAGCCTTCGGCGCGCAATCGCGTGATGATGCGCTCGGAATCCACCAACGCCTTGGGACATCCCAAGGATACAAAGCTGACTTTGGGCGCGGCGGCCTGTTGCATATTTGATCTGCCTGATTGATGGGCAGGAGCTAGTCCCAATTGCTCACAATTACAAGGCTTTAAGGAGTTCATCCGCGTGCTATGGATGATTTTGCCGGGAACATGAGCCACCGATGAGCGCCGAGTCGTCGCCAAAAATCGTTATCGTCGACGAAAACCCGATCCGGGCCGCGATCCTTGAAGAAGGATTGCGGGAGGCGGGGTTCGTCGGCGTCGAGCACATCAGGGAAATGCACAATCTGCTGGCGCGGATCTATGCGCTGGATCCCGATGTGATCGTGATCGACCTGGAGAACCCCAGCCGCGACGTTTTGGAGCAGATGTTCCAGGTCAGCCGTGCGGTGCGCCGGCCGATCGCGATGTTCGTCGACCAGAGCGATTCCGATTCGATCCGGGCCTCGGTCGATGCCGGCGTTTCGGCCTATATCGTCGATGGATTGAAGAAGGAACGCCTCAAGCCGATTCTCGATCTCTGCATCTCGCGCTTCAACGCGTTCTCCCGGCTGCAGGACGAACTCGACCGCACCAAATCGGCGCTCGAAGACCGCAAGGCGATCGACCGCGCCAAGGGCATCCTGATGAAACTGAAGGGCCTTACCGAAGATGAGGCCTATGTGCTGCTGAGATCGACCGCGATGCGCGAAAAGAAGAAAATCGGCGAAATCGCGCAATCGATCATCACCGCTGCGGAGTTGCTGAAATGACCGGTCAACCGCTTCATGTCGGCTTCATCCCGCTGGTCGATGCCGCGGCCCTGATCGTCGCCGTCGACAAGGGATTTACCGCGGCCGAAGGCCTCGATGTCACCCTGATCCGGGAGGTGTCGTGGTCCAACGTGCGCGACAAGCTGAATATCGGCCTGTTCGACGCCGCGCATCTGCTGGCGCCTGTCGCCATCGCCTCGAGCCTGGGGCTCGGGCACGTCAAGGTGCCGATCGTGGCCTCCTTCAACCTCGGTCTCAACGGCAACGCCATCACGGTGTCGCCGGCGCTGCATGCGGCATTGATGAGCGAGATCGACGGCGATCCGTTCGATCCGATGGTCACGGCGCTGGCGCTGGCGCGCGTGGTCGCCTCGCGCCGCAAGCGCGGCGCCGAGCCCTTGACCTTTGGCATGACGTTTCCGTTCTCCACCCACAATTACCAGTTACGGTTCTGGATGGCCGCGGGCGGCGTCGATCCCGACGAGGACGTGCATTTGGTGGTGCTGCCGCCGCCTTACATGGTGGACAGCCTCGCCAACGGCCATGTCGACGCGTTCTGCGTCGGGGCGCCGTGGAACTCGGTCGCCGTCGATCTCGGCGTCGGACATATCCTGCATTTCGTCTCCGACATCCTGGTGCGCGCGGCCGAGAAGGTGCTGGCGGTACGGCAAAACTGGTCGGAAAAAAATCCGGAGGTTTTGGCGGCTCTCACCAGGGCGCATTATCGCGCCGCGCAATTCATCGAGGATCCAGATAACCGTGCCGAGGCCGCCGGTATCCTGGCCCGGCCGGAGCGGATCGGCGTCAGCGCCGAAGTCATCCAGCGCACCCTGGACGGCCGCCTGAAGATTTCCCCCGACGGTACCATGCGCGAAAGCAGCCGCTATCTGCTGGTCGGACGCGAAGGGGCGGGGCGCCCCGATCCCAGGCAGGCGGCCTGGCTCTATGCGCAGATGGTGCGCTGGGGACAGGCCTCGATCAGCCCCGAGGCGCTCAAGCTGGCCAAGGCGGTGTTCAGGCCTGACCTCTATGACGCGGCGCTAGGAATGGATGCCGGCGCCGCCAGCGCCCCCCCGGACGCCGTGGGGGCCTTCGCCGGCCCGTCATTCGATCCCGATGACATCGCCGGACATCTGGCGGCCTTTAGGATCGCCCGGCCAAAGCCGTGAGTAAGGCGCCGCGAGACCTGTTGGTTCGGTTTTGGGCAGAGCGGAAGACCGGCTAATTGTTAGGCAGCGGCTTACAAAACCATCGCCGGCGAGCCGAGGACACTCGGATCGATCCGGACAAGCATTTGATTAATAAAGATATTTAAATCCGACCAAACTGGCACATGATTTGAATGGTGCAGTGCAGCCAGCCGTCACAGACGACCGCTGGCTGTCCAAGATGGATTTCCGCAGCAACGAGGCTGGTCGGACCGCACCCCGGAATAAAAGCGCTGTTCAATTCCGGACGGTCACATCCCGTATCCCCGTTGACGCCACCGGTCGTGGCCGCAGGAGCTTCGTCGCCCATCATGAAAATCGAAACAGTCTCCGTCGATTTCACCGACGAACAGAAGCGCTACCTCGAAGGCTTCACCACCGGCCTACAGATATCCCGTGTCGGGCGCGGCATCGCCGGTGGCGCCGCAGGCAGGGCCAATACCGAGCCCACGGGACCGGAGGCACCGCACGTCAAGGCGCAGGACCGCACGATCGCCTCGGGAAAGAAGCTCGTCGATCAGGAAAAGTGGAAGCGCGAGGAACATCCGTTCGATGCCTATCCGCGGCTGAAACAGCAAGCGCTGGCCGACGCCCGGCCGTCGCCGGCCGACAATTTCCGCTGGCGCTATTACGGCCTGTTCTATGTCGGGCCGACGCAGGACTCCTACATGTGCCGCTTGAGGATTCCGAACGGTATCCTGAAGCACTGGCAGTTTTCCGGCCTTGCCGATCTGGTCGAGCCGCTGTGCGGACCGTTCGCCAACGTCACCACCCGCGCCAACCTGCAGGTGCGCGAAATCCCGCCCAAGCATGCCGTTGCGCTGATCGAGGGTATCCAGGATCTCGGTCTGTGCTCGCGCGGCTCCGGCGCCGACAACATCCGTAACGTCACGGGAACCCCGACCGCGGGAATCGATCCGCAGGAATTGCTGGATACAAGGTCCTATGCGCGCGAGTGGCATTACCACATTCTCAACGACCGCTCGCTGACCGGCCTGCCGCGCAAATTCAACGTCGCCTTCGACGGCGCCGGCAAAATCGCGGTGCTGGAAGACACCAACGACATCGCTTTCGCTGCGGTCGAGGTGAAGGACGGTTTTGGCGTCGCGCCCGGCGTCTGGTTCAAACTCGGGATCGGCGGCATC
>JAQGJF010000561.1 GCA_028290765.1 Tardiphaga sp. | reverse complement strand
ACCGCCGGATAAGCCCGTTTTAGCGAATCTATATAGCGCAGAAGACGCACGAACAGATGCGCGACTCAAAGGCATTTGTAGAGGCTGCTAACGAAGCGATCCGATGCCCTATCGAGAAAGATCCAATGACAGGCGAGCAATCAAGAAAACTTAAAGTCGGCGACCGCGTAGGTTGGGGTGACGATAAAGGCGATCAGGGCACGATTACAGAAACAAATTGGGCGGGCTTGACGATCAAATGGGACAATCGTGACAAGCAGGATGTTCTGCATAACGACATGGCTCAAATGGAACAGATGCCATTGAGGGGTTGACGATTCCTATTTATGCAAATCGCCATCGATTGTATTTGGCCCCATGGCCATTGGCCCCGGCTGCAACGCGTAATGTTGAATGTGCGCAAGCTCTTTCCATCGGTGGGCCTGACCGAGCCATTTCCAACTGTGCTCATGATCCAACGTGGCGCGTCGCCGACATAGCACTTCCATATCATGGCAACCGGCTAGGTGATTCATGGCGATTTCCCTACAGTAAGCGACGGGACTAACAGCACGGTATGACGTTTTCGCGTCCGGCTTACGCTTTAGAGCGTCAGCGGAGCTTACGTGCTTGCAAAGACCACACTGCAACATGACTTATCAAGATTGCAAATTCTCGACGATCCGTTTTGAGCCGTTACGACCGGTTACGCATTGTGATTAAATTCTGGTTGGAATGGTGGATCAGGCGTATACTGTGTTTATGGCGCGTCTCAATGAATTTCTAACTGCCGCCGAATTTGACGCTCTTGAGCAAGTCGATGAAGGCAGAAACCGGCCGATACCTCAGAACTACAGCGACCGGCTTATTGAACTCGGTTACGTCCAGCAAGCCACGCATGGTATGTCGATCACAAGCGCAGGCCAGATGCGGCTGGCTCTGGGACTGTGATCGACGCTCTGTTGCCCCGCTCAGGGCCAACCTTGCGGATCACAATCGATCCGTTGCAAATGTTACGTTGGCTTACGCCTTGAGTGCGACCCAAGATCGATGTCTGCGCGGCTTACGGCTTGCGCGGCACTGCCAAAAGTAGCTTTCGCGCGGCGTCCCGGTCAATTCCGATGGCCAGCGCAGTCCATGAGCGCGCCATAGCGACGGCTTGAGTACGGCGTTCGAGCGGCACGGTAAGGTCAGCCCCGAGCAACCGGCTTTTCTTGGCGTAGAAGCGGCACTTCTTGGCTGTAATGGTCATTACGGCTCATTGTCGATCCGCTGCCCCCGCGAGCGACATCAGGATACCATCGCACGATTCGTGCATTTCGGACAGGCACAACCTTCCCCGTAGTTATACTAGGATTGTGACTGCAGGTTGGGTCAACGAGGGCAGGAATATCGAGGAGTTTCAATGCAGGATGTGGGTAGGGGCTCCCCGGCTGGATTCCAACCAGCGACCATTCGATTAACAGTCGAATGCCCTACCGCTGAGTATCTAAGTTCGTCATGCCGGCTGCGTCCCGTCCACCCGCGTCTTGGGCAGCACCGTCACCATAAGAAAATCCTGAATGGCCAAGGCGAGAGCCCGGCGATGACGGACGACGAGCCCCCTCCATTCATCTCAAATCGAAAAACTCGTCCCGCATCCACACGACGCCGTCGCGTTCGGGTTGACCACCCGGAACGAGGCGCCGATCAGGTCGTCGACGAAATCGACTTCCGAGCCGGCCAGGAACGGGCACCGAGGCGAATTACGGTGACAGTGCATTTAATTAGATATGCGGTCCCGTCGATGGCAGGGGTCAATTATGTGCACGGTCACCGTGTGCGCCCTGTAGGCGCGTGTCTCTAGTGGAGGAGGATTCCATCCGGACAATTGTCGATTGGTCTGGTAGCTGACGAGCGACTTGGCCGGGTGACCGGCTGGGTCGGAGCCTCGTGACAAAGGTCGCCTTGGGCGGCTGAGCGATCCAGCGGGCCGTAACGTGAGTGAAGCCTGAGCAGGCCTCGAAAGGCAAGACGCGGATGCCGACCCGCCACGGTGATGGGGAAGGCCGCACGAGCAGGGAAGCAATCGACGAGAGCACCTGTTCGATCCGCCGGGGTATTGGGCACGGCACGTTGGGAGAGAGATACGGGTCATCAGGGGAGATCCGCTGCGGGCGAGGATTGCGCCTCAACGCCATTGCAGGATGGCGGTCCGCGCGGAAGTCGGAGAGGGACGTTGTACCGTCGAGGCCGGGTAACGCCGGCGGAGGGAAGGTCCCTTGCTTCAGACGAGCTTGCGCTTACGCCGAGGCCGCGATGTCGGCGGCGAAGTCGCGATAGCTGCGCAAGGGACGTCCCAGCAGCGCGGTCAGCCGCCCGACGTCGCCGGCGTCGGGGATCATGCCGTCGCTGAGAAAACGTTCGCTCATCAGGCGCATGTCGAAGGCCATCCAGCCCGGCATGAACTGTCTCAAGCTCTGCTCGAACGCGGCGGTGTCATCGCCGCCGTAAGCGATCGGACGCGCCAGCACGTCGGACCAGATGGCGGCGACATCCGCGCCGGTCAGCGTATCGGGACCGACCAGGTTGATCCGGGTCAGCGGCAGCGCGCCCAACGCCCGGTCGCGGCGGATCAGTTCAAGTGCGGCGATCTCGGCGATGTCGCTGGTGTCGATCATGGCGAGCCCCTTGCTGCCGATCGGCATCGGATAGACGCCGTGACCGAGCACGACATCCTTGATGGTGAGGTCGTTGCCGATGAAGTAGGCGGGGCGCAGGATGGTGGCATCAAAACCCATCTGCTCGATCATCCGCTCGACGCCGAACTTGCCCGCGAAGTGCGGCACGTTCACATAGCGATCGGCGTGAATGACCGACAGATAGACGACCCGCGCGACCCCGGCCTGCCGGGCGACATTGAGCGCGATCAGCGCCTGGGTGAATTCATCGGCGACGACGGCATTAAGCAGAAAGAGCGTCGACACCCCCGAAAACGCCGCGCGTAGCGAGTCGACGTCGAGCAGGTCGCCCTTTGCGATCTCCACGCCTTCCGGCAGGTCGGCCTTGGCGGGGTCGCGGACCAGGGCGCGCACATTGGCGCCCCGGCTGACGAGCTGCTGGATCACCTGGCGGCCGACCTGGCCGGTGGCGCCTGTCACGAGGATGGTCATTTGGAAATCTCCGGTTGGGGTTGAACTCACCCTTCCCAAATGACTGTTTCACCCACGAACCAATAGATGCTATATTTGGACAGACCGTCTCACTGGTGGAACATGGACCTTCTCGCGCTGGTAGATTTCAATCTGGTGGCCCGCCACGGCGGGTTCGGACGCGCCGCGCGCGCCACCGGCCGGCCAAAAGCGACCTTGTCGCGACGGGTTGCTGAACTGGAGGGCAGTCTCGATCTGCGGCTGTTCGAGCGCGGGGGCCGCACGCTGAAGCTGACGCAGGAAGGGCAGGCGCTGTTTGAGCGGACCGGGGCGTTGCTCGGCGAAATCGACGAGACGGCGGCGGCCATCGCCTCCGGCGGCGGAACGCCACGCGGCAGACTGCGCATCAACGCGCCGCTGCTGTTTTCGCAGACCGCGATGGGAAAACTGGCAGCCGCGTTCGCCGTGAAATATCCGGAAGTCCGGCTTGAGGTCACGACAGAGGATCGGACCGTGGATCTGGTCGAGGAAGGTTATGACCTGGTGATCCGGGTCAATCCCGATCCGGATGAGAGTCTCGTCGGCCGCATCTTCCTGCGCGACCGCCTGGTGGTGGTGGCGAGCCCAAACCTTGCACG
>JAQGJF010000550.1 GCA_028290765.1 Tardiphaga sp. | reverse complement strand
ATACGCGAAAAATTGTGCGCTTCGGCGGTGCGGTTGGCGAAATCGGTCGGTTATCGCGGCGCCGGCACACTGGAATATCTCTACGACGCGGACCGTGGCGACTTCTTCTTTATCGAGATGAACACCCGAATCCAGGTCGAACATCCAGTTTCCGAGATGATCACCGGCATCGATCTGGTTCGCGAAATGATCCGTGTCGCCGGCGGCGAGAAGCTCTCGCTGAGCCAGGACCAGGTGGGCATCAACGGCCACGCCATCGAGGTGCGCATCAATGCCGAAGACCCGGCCAAGGACTTCATGCCGGCACCGGGTGTCATCACGGCATTGGCGGTGCCCGGCGGCATGGGCGTGCGTTTCGATACCATGCTCTACCAGGGCTACAGCGTGCCGCCTTTCTATGATTCTCTGCTCGGCAAGCTGATTGTCTGGGATATGACCCGTAACGCGGCGATCAGGCGTCTCGAACGGGCACTTGGCGAATTGAAAGTCGAGGGCGTGCCGACCACGGCGGCGCTGCATCTTGCCCTTGCCGCCGATCCGCAAGTGCGCGCGGGCGAGGTGCATACGCGCTGGCTCGAAGACTGGCTCGGCGCCCACCCGCTCGCCACCGCCGCCACCCCACCTTTGCCGCTCACCGCCTGAAGGAAAGGTCAACCGATGCGCTATTCGTTCGGGGGCGATGAACACATCTTCGTCGAGGTCGGCGCGGAGATGTCCCTGGAAGCCTTCTTCAAGAGCCTGTCGATGACCAATGCCGTGCGCGACAGCCGGATTCGCGGCGTTACCGAGATATGCCCGGCCAATGCTTCCTTTCAGATCAAGTTCGACCCGGATGTGATCGCCCCTGAAGAGCTCATGAAGGAGATCAAGAGCCTGGAAGGCGTAGCCGACGCCGGCGACGGAGAACTCAAGACCCGCATCGTCGAGATTCCGGTTTTTTACGGCGATCCGTGGACGCATGAGACGCTGATGCGCTTTCGCGAACGCCACCAGGACCCGAGCGGCAGCGATCTCGACTATGCCGCGCGCATCAATGGCTATGACGGCACCAAGGCCTTCATCGCCGCCCATTCGGGCTCGCCCTGGTTCGTCTCGATGGTTGGCTTCGTCGCCGGGCTGCCCTTCATGTACCAGATGGTGGAGCGCGCCAGGCAGATCGAGGCGCCCAAATATCTGCGCCCGCGCACTGATACGCCGAGACTTACGGTCGGCCATGGCGGCTGCTTCGGCTGCATCTATTCGGTGCGCGGCGCCGGCGGCTACCAGATGTTCGGCATCACGCCGATGCCGATCTACGACCCCCGGCAGGAGATCAGCTATCTCAAGGATTTCATGATCTTCTTCAAGCCGGGCGATATCGTGAAATTCAAACCGGTTGATCGCGCGGAATACGACGCCGATGTCGAGGCGGTCGACAAGGGACGCTTCACGCCGCTGATCCGCGAGGTGGATTTCTCGCTGAAAGCCTTCCAGGCCGATCCCGCCGCCGCCAATGCCCACCTTTTGAAGGTGCTCCATGGTTGAGGGGAAGGCCTTGCTCGAAATTCTCAAACCCGGCCTTTCCACGACGGTGCAGGACCTCGGCCGACCGGGCTATTATCACCTCGGCATCCCGCTCTCGGGCGCCATGGACCACCAAGCGCTGATCGCCGCCAATCTCCTGGTCGGCAACGACGCAGCTGATGCGGCTCTCGAAGCGGTCTTCATGGGGCCGGAAATCCGTTTTTCCTCGGACGCCGTGGTGGCGATAACCGGTGCGGAACTGCCGCCCAGGATCGACGGCGTGGAGCAGCCGATCTGGACCGCTCTCGCCATCAAGGCCGGTCAGGTGCTGTCCTTCGGTTTCCTCAAGAGTGGTGCCCGCGCCTATATTGCCGTTGCCGGTGGCATCGATGTGCCTGTCGTGCTCGGTTCGCGCTCGACCTACGCGCTGGGAGCGCTTGGCGGCCATGAGGGCCGCGCCTTGAAAGCCGGTGATACGCTGAATGTCGGGCCTGCCAAGCGGCCGGCAAAGCAACCAGGACGAAGCGTTTCCGTCGATCTGCGACGCAGTTCCTCCTCCCCGGCCGAGTTGCGTGTGTTGCCGGGCCTCTACTGGCATCGCATCACGCAAGGCGCCGGCGAGCGTTTCTTCAACGACACCTGGAAGGTGGCGCCGGAAGCAGATCGCATCGGCTATCGTTTCCGCGGCGGAACCCCGCTGGAATTCGTGCCGCGCGATGCGCCGTTCGGCGCCGGCTCGGACCCATCGAATATCGTGGACAGCTGTTATCCCTACGGCTCGGTACAGGTGCCGGGCGGCACCGAACCGATCGTGCTGCACCGGGATGCCGTTTCGGGCGGCGGCTATTTCATGATCGGCACGGTGATATCGGCCGATATGGACCTGATCGGCCAATTGCAACCACACCAGCCCGCCCGTTTCAGGGCGGTCGACATGACGCATGCGCTGGAAGCCCGCAAGGCGAATGAGCTGCAGCTCAAGAAACTGGCGGCGGCATTGGCGTGACGCGAAATGATGCAGAGTGCGGCCCTGATTGCACTCTGACGCAAGCATCTGCGCGCTGGCCGACAAGAGCCCGCCGCGGGGAGGACGTTTACTGAGGGTGGTCTTCGCGCGGGTCGTCCGGCCCGTTGAAAGACCGTCATGACTGGCAAACGTCCTGATGCCGCAAGGCATCAGGCCCGGAGGGCACCATGTGCGTTGCGTGCTATGTCGACGAAGCGATGAAGCAGAAGATCATCGCCTACAACGCCGAATTCCATCAGGTCACCCGTAGCCCCTACGGGAAAGACGACCAGATCGGCATGCTGAACCTCATCGATGCGCAATCGCGTTCGGCGATCCTCGGCCGCGCCGACGCCTCCAAGGTGTTCGATCTCTCGGTGGACAATTTCGTCGGCATGCCGGGCTGGTTCGGCGCCGGCGACCAGCCCTACCAGATCTGGATGACCCACACGCCGGCCGGTGAAATCGTCGCCAACTCCATGGGCGCCAGCCTGGAGGCCAATACGCTGGTCGGTTATTCCGGCGACAGCATCTCGATGTACACCCACTGCGGCACCCACATCGATACATTCAACCATTTCGGCTATCGGGGCAGGATCTTCAACGGCTTCAGCGAGAAGGAACATCTCGGCAGCCGGATGTGGGAAAAATGCGGCGCCGAGAAACATCCGCCGATTTTCGCGCGCGGCGTGCTGCTGGATGTCGCCGCCCTGCATGGCGTCAAGGTGCTGCCGCCAAGCCATGCCATCGGCGAAGACGATATCAAGGCCTGTCTCAAGCGGCAGAACCTCGAGCTCAAGCCCGGCGATGTGGTGCTGCTGCGCACCGGCCAGATGACGATCTGGCCCGATATCGCCTTCGTCAACAACACGCCCGGCCTCAACCGCCAGGGTGCCGAATTCCTGGCCAAGCACGGTGCCATCATGATCGGGGCCGACAATTTGACGCTTGAGCAGACGCCGGCCGCCGAACCGGTGAATTTCTTTCCCGTCCACACCTATCTGCTGGCGGAAGCCGGCATTCCGATCCTGGAGATGGCCTATCTGGAAGAACTGGCAGCCGAAGGCGTGCAGGAGTTCGCTTTCTTCGGTGCCTGCATCAAGCTGCGTGGAGCGACCGGCGCGCCGATGCGTCCGGTCGCGATGCCGCTCAATTGAGGGCTGCTCGCCGCGCGTGAAAAGGGGAGCATGGGAATGCGAGTCAAATATTCGACCACGCAAGCCGCCCCGGCGGCACGCAAGCGCTATTGGGATCAGGCCGTCTCCGAGACCTATTTTCCACTCGAGCTCGGTTTTCGCAGCTCGCCGAGTTTTGCCGGAGATCTGGAAGTCTGGTCGCTCGGCAATCTCTCGATCTCGCGCAACGTATCCGACGGCCTGGTCTATCGCCGCCATCAGCGCCACGTGTTGCATGACCGCGAGGAAAGCTACCTGATCACGGTGCCCGAGCTTTCGGAGATCTGCTTCACCCAGGACGGCACGGAAGTGCGGTGCAGGCCAGGCGCCTTCCTGACGGAGCGCAGCCATCTGCCCTACGAGTTCAGCTATGCCGAACCGAACGCGCTTTGGGTGCTCAAGGTACCGAGCGCGGTGCTTCGCGCGCGCATCAGCGGGATCGAACGGCTGGCGTCGCTGACGTTGGATGCCACCCGCGGCGTCGGCGCCCTGTTCGTCGACATGATCCGTCACACGGCTCATCGGGTTGACGAGATGGGCGGTGCCGCCCGCGATGTCGCTGGAAAGCACCTGGTCGATCTGCTCGCCCTCTCGATCGAAGGCGATGAGCGCGTGCTGGGCGCGGCCGCTACCTCCGTCCAGAGCGCGCATCTCCACAAGGTCGAGCGTTTCATCCGCGCCAACCTTGCCGTCAGCGATCTGTCACCAAAGGATATCGCCGAGGGTTGCGGCATCTCGTTGCGCTACCTCCATCAGCTTTTCGCGACCCAGGCCACCAC
>JAQGJF010000512.1 GCA_028290765.1 Tardiphaga sp. | reverse complement strand
GAATGCCCAGACCTTCCCGGACAAGCCCGTTCGCATCCTTGTTCCTTACGCGCCCGGGGGGATCACCGACATTGCGGCGCGGCTTGTCGGCGCCAAACTCGGTGAGTATTGGGGCCACCAGGTCGTCGTGGAAAACAGGGCGGGCGGCAACGGCCTGATCGCCATGACGGCCGCCGTCAAAGCTGATCCGGACGGCTATACGCTCGTCATGGCAAGCGGCGGCGATGTCTCACTGAGCCCCGCCTTGATCAACAAGATGCCGTACGACGTCGAGCGCGATCTTGTTCCGATCACCGGCGTCAGCGACGCGCCGATCGTGCTCACGGCAAACAGCGACAGCCCCTACAAATCGGTGGCGGATGTGATTGCGGCCGGCAAGGCGGATCCCGGCTCGATCAACATCGGCACGCCCGGGATCGGCAGCATCACACACCTTGTTTTGGAGTGGATCGCCTTGAGCACGAACACGAAGTTTCAAAATGTGCCGTTCAAGGGAGGCGGCCCGGCTGTGCAGGCGCTTCTTTCCGGCGTTGTGCCGCTCGGCATCGTGGCGAGTTCCTCGGTCGCTCCGAACGTGAAGAGCGGAACCCTGCGCGTCCTCGGCGTCACCTCGGCGAAGCGGTCGCCACTCAATCCGGACTGGCCGACGCTCCAGGAGCAGGGCGTGGCGGACGTGAACGCTTCCAACTGGACGGCATTGTTCGCGCCAAAGGGAACGCCTCAGGCGATCGTCGATAAGCTCAACGCCGACGTCGTCAGAGCTCTCGAATCACCCGACGTGAAGGAACGCTTTGCGTTGGGAGGCGTGCAGGTCATTCCGTCGACGCCGGGCGAACTCGCGACGCGGCTGAAGAGCGAATTGGCGATCTTTCGTTCGGTCATCGCCAAATCCGGCATGCATCTCGAATAGACTGCAGCTGGCCTGAAGTGCTACCCATGTCTGGTCAGCAGGGCCTGGAATTTTCCGGGTCAGTGTTCCGAGACCATTCTTTGGACCGGCGGATGCTAGAGTTTTCCGGCCTTTGTCATGGTGGCGGGCTGACTGCGCCATCATGACGAAGCAACGCAATCGGACATCTTTGCCCGATCGCCCCGTGCGGGCGTTCTTCGTTATAGTATTTGCGCCAATCCTCCGATTTTGATCGGACGTCGTTAGGGTGAGTATCCTCACGCCATGAGCTTTCCTGCACATAAGCGGAGCAGGTTGCAACGGCCACTGCCGCGCCTTTGCCAGACGTCGTAATCTTCAGCGGTCGTCAGGATCTCCGGATCTTGTCTTAGGGGATGTTTCAGTCCGACTGCGCGAGTTTGATGGTTGAGATAGGCCAGTTCCCATCATGGCCCCTGATAGCGATTCGCAGACCGTGAAGCTCGTCAAGCCAAACCCTCTCCACCGTACCGGCCTTTCCATCGGTGAGGATCGCGACTTTACCGACAAGCTCTGTCTGGGCCTTGCTCGAACTCGGAGAGGATCGTGGACGCGCGCGTACTTTCGGAGTTGGCATGGGATGATCCGGAATCGGAGTTTGAGGCGGGCTGATATCTGCATTTGAAAGGTGCGCATGACCAGTGCGCGGCGAACGGGTGTCAGTGGAACTCCCGCTGCTGCGAACAGACAATGATGGCGAGGACCTGGCAGCCTGCCGCCTCCTACCCAAAGTAAGGCGTGATCCTCCACGTTCAAAGAAGTTCCCGAGCGATTTATAAAATTCAATTTAATGGTGTCGACGGATTGCGAACCTAAATCAGCTCGTTCTAGTGAGTCCACTATGGAGATTTTTCCGTGTCCAACACCTCGGTAAAAGTGGCTTTCGCATTCTTCGTGGTCTTGGCCTCCCTTGCCGCTTCATCTGCGCGAGACGCAGGCTCGGTGGCCACGGGAAACATGCCAATCGCCAAAATCGATCCCAGCGGCGTTGGGGAAATGCTTTCAAGGTAGCCGGGCCTCCGCGGCCGCACATAACCGTCACCGTCCCCAAATTTTTCATTCCACCGGTGTTTGCTGGGCACCGCAGGATATCACTGATGGTCCCGGAGTTTAAGTGAAGCGAAGAGAAGACACGTCAATCGCACACTTGTACTCGACGCACACGCCAACCATAGGAAGTCCAAATCCGCTGCCGAACCAGATAGCAGCCGCCATCGCCGTAGTCACCGTAGGCATACGGAGAGCCGTAATAACCGCCATAGCCGTAGGGGTAGCCGTATGCGCCATAGGCACCCGCCAAGCCAAGACCTAATCCGAGGCCGAGGCCGATCCCCGCTCCTCGGAAGCCACCACCGCGGAATCCACCGCCATGGAAGCCACCGCCATGGAAACCACCCCCATGGAAACCGCCACCGCCTCCGTGGAAACCTCCTCCACCAAAGCCCCCGCGGGCTGACACGACGGTCGGCGAAAGCAGGCCAATAGAGGCGACTGCGAGTATGGCAAGCGTTTTACGCAACATGTCTTTTACTCCTTGGGTGAGATCGCTCCCAGAAACATAACGCCCTTCGAGGCGGAATTATTCAGCGGGCTGACGAAAAAGGTGGTTTTTGGCTTGACTGTAACGATCCTGAACGACTGTTCATAAAAACCAGCAAGTAATCACGGAACGTTGGGCTTTCTCGGCAGTTTCCAACGCGCCGAACATCCAGTTCGAAAGGGAAACCCCTATGAAAAAGCTGACGTACGTTCTTGCAGCCTTCGCAACTATTGCAATTGCTGCTCCTACCATTGCAAGCGCCGAAGAGATGGGCATCCAAGTTGGCGGTGATCGCGACCACGGTGACCGAGACCGAGGCGAAATGCATCGCCGCGCCCATGATCGAGGCGGTATGCGTGTCGAAATGCGTGGGGCTCGAGACCACGACCGCGGCTGGCGTAATCATCGTGCTGAGAACGTGGTCGTGATTAAGCATCGTCGCCATCATCACGACGATTAACACCCTTGAAATTGGCCCCTTAACCGGGGCCATTTTTTTGCCAGTGAGATACGCAGCACGGTTGCAGCTTTGAGAACAGCAGCGATGTACGCGATGACGGATGCGAATCTTGGCTCAAAAGGACAGCGAAGCTTGTTCATTGCGCCAACACAAACCCGCCGGTACAGCCGACAGGCTAAGGATGACGAACGGCGAACGGGGTACGCCCGGAGGTATTCAAGGCCCGTGTCATTTGGCTAACTAACGAGAATTATCTGTTTAAGCCCTGAATTTCAGCGTCGGCGTCATCTTCTTCCACGCCAAATTGTACCATGCTGAGACGCGTTCGCTGACGGAACTGCTTCCAGCCTCGGAACAGATGTTTTTGATCAGCGTTTTGCCCCGATTAATGTCGGGTGCCTTATGTATCCCTGGCCATTCGGAGAGTTCGACAACAGGATGGATGACGCGC
>JAQGJF010000486.1 GCA_028290765.1 Tardiphaga sp. | reverse complement strand
GGGGCCGATCACCGTGCCCTTGGCGCCGATGCTGTTGAAGTGAACGAGGTCGCAACCTCCCTGGAAGCCGAACGGGCCTGGATCGGCGCGGCCATGGGCGCGGCAGGCGGCGAGGCTGGCCTGGACGACAGGTTCTTCGACCGCGGTCTCCGTGGCACCGCCGGTGGTGGCGCGGTACTCCATGACTTCCGCACGTAATCCGAAGCGCTCATGGGCGAGCCGCAGCAGATCGTCGATCTCGCGCTTCACCGCCGCTTCGTCCTCGCCGGGCACCATGCGCCGGTCGAGCAGCAGGTCGCACGATCCCGGCAGGACATTGTCGGCGTGGCCACCCGATATCCGCGTCACGGTCAGGCTCGCGCCGCCGACCAGCGGATGGGTGCGATGACGGACGACATTCTCGTGCGTCGCCTCGATCAGGCCCAGCAACGCCGCGGCGCGGTAGATGGCGTTCTCGCCGAGATGTGGCGTTCCGGAGTGTGCGGAAACACCGTGCACGCGAACCAGCGGCCGCAGGCTGCCCTTGTGGGCGGAAAAAGTCGTGTTGGAGGTCGGCTCGCCGATGACCGCAAAATCGATGTGCGGCCGGGACGCGGCATAGGCCTTGGCCCCTTCGCTGGCGATTTCCTCGTCCGCAACGAATACGCCGAGCAAGGTTCCGGACCACGACGCCCGATCCGCGGCAAGCATCCGCATCGCTTCGACCATGGCAATCAGCGGGCCCTTGCAGTCGCAGGTGCCGCGTCCGTACAGGCGACCGTCAGCCTCGCGCAGGACAAACGGATCGGACGACCAGCCGTCACCGGCCGGCACCACGTCCATATGCGTATTGAATGCGAATGTCGGACCGGATCCGTTCTGCAGCCGCGCGACCAGGTTGACGCGTCCGGGTTTGTATTCGTGCGCCGAAACATCGAAGCCGTCCGGCTCGATCAGATCATGAAGAAATCGTGCCGCCTCGATTTCGCGCCCCGGCGGATTCTGGGTGTCGATGGCGACGAGGCTTGCGAGATCGCGCATCATGCGCGAGCCGTCTGGTGTCGTGGTCATGGCGTTGGCCCGTCGGTTCAATGCAGGATCTGGTCGAGGAAGCGCTGCGTGCGCTCGTTCACAACGCCGCCGAAGAAGGTCTCGCTGGTCGCGTTTTCGATGATGTGTCCGCTCTCCATGAACACGATCCGGTCGGCCGCCTTGCGGGCGAAACCCATTTCGTGGGTGACGACGACGCTGGTCATGCCGTCCGCGCTCAGCTCGGCCATGACATCGAGGACCTCACGGATCATTTCGGGATCGAGGGCCGACGTCGGCTCGTCGTACAGGACAATCTTCGGCTTCATCGCCAGCGCTCTGGCGATGGCTACGCGCTGCTGCTGACCGCCCGACAATTCGTCGGGAAATGCCTCGGCCTTTTCGGAAATATGGACTTTGCCAAGCAGGTCGACGGCGACGTCATGCGCATCCAGCCGGCTCATGCCAAGAACCTTGACCGGCGCCAGCATGATGTTTTCGACAACGCACAGATGCTGGAACAATTCAAAATTCTGAAACACCATCCCGATTTCCTGACGGACCCGATGCGCGTTTTTCCTCTCGCCGGTTATTTCCTTGCCATCGAAGAAAATATTGCCGTGATCCACCGGCTCCAGCAGGTTCATGCAGCGCAGGAATGTCGACTTGCCGGATCCGGACGGACCGATGATGACGACGGTTTGCTTTTTCATCACGTTGAGCGAACAACGGTTCAGCACCCGGGCCGCGCCGAAGCTCTTGTCCACGCCGACGATTTCAAGAAGCACGGTTGGATCGCAGGACTTTTCGAATGACTGCATGTGGCGATCTTATCTTTTTTGTTTGAGCATGATCTTTTCGGAAAACCGGTTTCCACTTTTCCGGATCATGCTCTAGCGTACGATCTGTCGACCGGGGGCCTGCAACAGCCGCTCGGTCAACGACATTCTACGCATCCGGGCGCGGCTTTTCGGATCGAGGCTGCGCTCGAGCAGGCTTTGCAAAATCATGAAGATCGTCGTCAGGCCGAGATAATAGATACCTGCCGCGGTCAAGGCCTCGAAGTATTTGAAATTCGAACTGGCGGTTTGATTGGCGACCAGCAGCAGATCTTCCACCGCGATGACCGAGACCAGCGCGCTGAGCTTCAGCATGCCGATCATCTGATTACCGATCGGCGGCAGCACGATGCGGGCGGCCTGGGGAATGACCACATGGCGCATGACCTGGGACCCCTTCATGCCGAGGGCTATGGCAGCGGTACGCTGCCCGGATTTCACGGCCTGAAGACCCGAACGGAGAATTTCCGCCATATAGGCGCCCTCGTTCAGCGAGAGCGCCAGCACCCCGCTGACGAACGCCGACAGCCGGATCCCGAACGACGGCAGGACATTGTAAATGAAGATGATCTGGAACAGGACGGGCGTACCGCGGAACAGCCAGAGGTAGGCCAGGGTCAGATACTGACCAACCCGGGTCCTGGTTTCCTGCAACAACGCGATCATCAGGCCAATGATAATACCAAAGGCTAACGCGCAGACCGTCAGCCACAGCGTGGTCAGCGCGCCGTGGACGAAAGCCCGGGAAACAAGATATTGAATGACGAGATCGACCGACACAGCCGTATGCCTTTGCTCTGATCGCCGTTCAGCTCAGTCGAAAAGGGACACCGTCTCGGGCAGCTTCCATTTCGCGATCAGAGCCTTGTAGCTGCCGTCGGCCACGATCTGCTGGAGCCCGGATGTCAGCAGCTTCTGCATGGCGAGATCGCCCTTGCGGGTGGCGAGGCCGATCCGGGAGCCGGTTTCAAATTCCGGACCGACAGCAACGAAGACGTCGGGAAGCTCGGTCATGAGTTTCACGGAGCCGGGAGTCGACTCATAGATGGCATCGGCCCGACCCTGCCGCAGGGTAAGAGCGGAATCCTGCGCGGTCGGCATCGTCATGACCGTCAGGCCCACCTTGCCGGCTTCCTTGCAGCGCTTGTCATCGGCCCGCGCCTGGCTCTCGGAAATGCCGCCGAGGGTGACTGCAACGGTCTTGCCGCAGATGCTGTCGTCCCGGCCGGTGAGCTTGGCCGGGTTGGCGGCCTGAGCGATGATCCGGTTGCCTATTTTCAGGTAGGGCACGAAGTCCACCTGCTCGGCACGCTGCGGATTGATGTAGAGAGCCGAGTTGATGATATCGAGCCGGCCGCCCTGAAGCGCGGGGATCAACCCCTTGAATTCCATGTTCATCGCCTTGGGGGCGAGGTTCAGCTTCTTTCCGAGCAGACCGATCATATCGATGTCGAAGCCGGCGAGTTCACCTTCCTTCTTGAATTCGAAAGGCGCGAAAGTCGCGGCCACCCCGAAGGTAAGCGCGCCCTTCTCGACCAGGGCCGCCGCATTGTCCTGCGCCATCGTTGCGCTGATTGAACACAGCGAGGCCGCAACCGCGATTGCCAACCGACTTATCATCGTAGCCTCCATGATTGTGTTTTTTAACGCAATAAGTACAACATATTTCGGGTCTAAAAAGCGGTCAAGCGTCTAAATTGAGCATGCGAGCGATTAAATTAAGCAAAAAACGACCAAATGAAACTCGCCCGCTTGAAAGAATTGTATAATAATCACATTCTTATACCACCAATCCACCGTTGGAACTGCCATGGCGCGTTCGTCAAGCCCCAGCCGCTTTCTGCTCGCGAACCAGATCCTGGATTTTGCACGCAATGCGAGATTTGAGGCTGGCCATCACCTGCGTGAGCAGCAACTGGGCGACATGCTCGGTGTCTCGCGAACGCCGATCCGGGCCGCGCTCGTCCTTCTGGCCGAAAAAGGCATCGTTGAAGCACGCCATAATCAGGGCTTTGTGCTCCTCAAGCCGTTCGACGCCCTGCATCACATCGAGATCGAAGTGCCCGCCACCGTCGACCAGGGTCTTTACGAGCAGATCGTGAAGGACCGGCTCGCCGGAACCATCCCGCCGTCCCTCACCCAAAGCGAAGTCGCCGATCGCTACGGTGTCGATCGCACCGTGACACTGCGCACGCTGTCACGCCTTGCCGAGGATGGCATCATCGCGCGAAACAAAGGCCATGGCTGGACCTTTCTGCCGACGCTCGATTCAAGCGTCGCGCTGCGCAGCAGCTATGATTTCCGCCTGGCGATCGAACCGGCAAGCTTCCTGCTCAAGACATTTACGGTGAATTCGGCGGCGCTCGAGCGATCGCACCTGCAGCACGTCTACCTGTTGAACCATTCCGATATCGCGTCGGTGAGCAAGGCCCAGCTCTTCAACACCGATGCCGCTTTTCACGAAATGTTCGTCGAGTTCAGCGGCAATGTCTTCTTTCTTCAATCGGTTCAGCAACAGAACCGATTGAGGCGCCTGCTTGAATTCGGCGGCTATTTTGCTTCGCGGCGGGTCAGGGCCTGGTGTCAGGAGCACCTGTCGATCATCCAGGCGGTGCGATCAAACGATCTCGCCGGCGCGGCCGACCTGATGCGGCATCACCTTTCGCGCGCGTATGAAACCGCGCCCGCAATCGATAGCAGCATCAGATCTGCGGGATGATGGCGATCTTAAGTTCCTGCTTCAGTCCTTGCGGTCAGTCTTTGCGACCTTGCACCCAGTGCTCGAGCATCTGCAGCGCCATGGCGCGGTCGTCCTCGGACGCCTTGGCGATAGCCTTGTTGTAGCTGTCCTTGATCCAGGCCTCGTCCGGCAAGGCGCTGTCGCGCGCCAGGGTCAGCCACATCAGACCGCGCGCCGCCTGCCGCGGCAGCTGGTCGCCGTTGAACAGCATCTGGCCGAGCATCGCCTGGGCCTGGTGCTGGCCCTTCTGGGCGGCCAGGCCGAGCCACCGCGCGCCGTATTTGGAATCGCGCGGCGCGCCGACGCCCTTGAGATACAGCCGCGCCAGATCGTATTGCGCGTCGGCATTGCCGAAATAGGAGGCCGCGTAGGAGAACATCTCCCGCGCCCGCTCCGCGTCGGCCTTGATCTTCGAATTCGGAATGCCATCCAGATAATAGCGGCCCAGCGCGACGAAGGCGTTGGCGACGATGGCCGCCTGCGGCGCCGAGGGATTATCCTCGGCATGGGCGTTGGCGATCCGGCTGAAATATTCGAAGGCGCGCAGGTTGTCCTGGATCACGCCATCGCCGTCAGCATACATCCGGCCGAGCTTCCACTGCGCGACAGGGTGGCCGCCCTCGGCGGCATATTGCAGTGAGGTCAGCGAGGTATCCGGAGCCACGGCCTTCTTCAAGGCGGGGGCGGTTCCGGGCTGGGCTGAAACCACCGGAATCGGCGCATCCGGACTGACCGGCGCGCCATCGAAGGCAAACGCTGGAACCATGGGCGCCACGCCCGCCATCAACGCCACAAAAATGATACGCTTAAATATCCGCATAACACTGTTTCTCGTGCGCCCCGCCCGGGTGGGTCACGGCGCCATCTACTGCAGGTCCCACCTGCTGGGCATATTTCCACAACGCACCCGTCGTATGGTTGGTCTCGCGGGGCTGCCATTTGGTCTTGCGCTGGGCGAGCTCGGCGTCGGTCAACTTTACGTTAAGTGTGCCGATGTCGGCGTCGATTTCGATGATGTCGCCATCGCGCAACAGGGCGATCGGGCCGCCGATCGCGGCCTCCGGTCCGACATGGCCGATGCAGAACCCGCGGGTGGCGCCGGAGAACCGGCCATCGGTGATGAGCGCGATCTTGCCGCCCATGCCCTGCCCGGTCAGCGCCGCGGTGGTGGAGAGCATCTCCCGCATCCCGGGGCCGCCGCGCGGCCCCTCGTAGCGGATCACCAGGACCTCGCCTTCCTTGTAGGTCTTGTGCTTGACCGATTCGAACGCGTCTTCCTCGCAATCGAAGCAGCGGGCAGGTCCGGTGAATTTCAAATTCGACATTCCGGCGACCTTCACGATCGCGCCTTCTGGCGCGAGATTCCCCTTCAGGCCGACCACCCCACCGGTGACGGTGATGGGCTTGTCGGCTGAACGCACCACGTCCTGATGGGGATTCCACTTCACGGTCTTCAGGTTTTCCGCAATGGTCCGGCCGGTAACGGTCAGACAGTCGCCATGAAGGTATCCGTGATCGAGCAATGTTTTCATCAGCAGCGGTATGCCGCCAACTTCAAACATGTCTTTGGCGACATAACGACCGCCCGGCTTCAAATCCGCGACATATGGTGTCTTTTTAAAGATTTTGGCTACATCAAATAGATCGAACTTGATGCCGCATTCATGCGCAATGGCCGGAAGGTGCAACGCAGCATTGGTCGATCCGCCCGATGCGGCCACCACCGCGGCGGCATTTTCCAGCGCCTTGCGGGTCACGATGTCGCGCGGCCGGATGTTGGCTGCGATCAGCTCCATGACCTTTTCGCCGGCGGTCATGCAAAAGGCGTCGCGGATTTCATAAGGGGCTGGCGCACCTGCCGAATACGGCAACGCCAGACCGATCGCCTCGGACACCGTCGCCATGGTGTTGGCGGTGAATTGTGCGCCGCACGCGCCGGCCGACGGGCATGCCACCCGTTCGATTTCGTCGAGATCCTCGTCGGACATCTGACCGACCGAATGCTTGCCGACCGCCTCGAACATGTCCTGAACCGTGACCTGCTGGCCGCGGAAATTGCCGGGAAGGATCGAGCCGCCATAGATGAAGATCGAGGGCACGTTGAGCCGGACCATAGCCATCATCATGCCGGGCAGCGACTTGTCGCAGCCGGCGAGACCGACCAGCGCGTCATAGGCGTGGCCGCGGATGGTCAGTTCGACCGAATCGGCGATGCATTCGCGCGACGGCAGCGAGGAGCGCATGCCGTCATGGCCCATGGCGATGCCATCGGTCACGGTGATGGTGCAGAACTCGCGCGGGGTGCCGCCGGCCGAAGCAACGCCCTTTTTGACCGCCTGGGCCTGGCGCATCAGCGAGATATTGCAGGGGGCAGCCTCGTTCCAGCACGACGCCACGCCGACGAACGGCTGGTGAATCTGCTGCGTCGTCAGACCCATGGCATAGAGATAGGAGCGGTGCGGCGCCCGTTCCGGCCCCTCCGTCACATGGCGACTTGGCAATCTCGACTTGATGCTGGTCTTGGCGTCCATTGTCATCCCGCTTCCCGGCCCCTCTTTAGAACCCGGAAAACCCAGAAACACTGGATTTCCCATCGCCTTCGAGCGCCGCGGCCGTCAGCCTGCGAAGGTATGATTTCATCGAGGGGTGTGGCTAAATAGCGGCGTACGCAAGGGCTGGGCGCTGTGAGGGCTAAATCTTCGGGAACTGTTGCATCAAAGCAACATTTGTGGACGCCGGGCAACGGTCAGGGATCCGGTCACCGGGAATGGCCGGATGGGTCCGAACCGCACCTCCAGATCTTCGTCCAACGAAAAAGCCGGCCTGGCCGGCCGGCTTCCTCGCAAATGACGACGCGAAAACGGACTACTTCTTGTCCATCGTCGCGCTGTCGTCCTTGGTCGGTTTCTTCGTCGTTTTGGTCTTCTTCGTCGTCTTGTTCATCGCATTCATCGAACTGTGGTCGGTGCCGGTTGTTGCGCCGGTCTGGCTGCCGGCGGCCGCACCGGGCTGCGTTTCAGTCGAGGTTTGCGCCGATGCGGCGGCGATGGCGGACAGGCCGATGACGGCGGCACAAACGGACGTGAGTAGGGTCTTTCGCATGGATGGAGGTCTCCTGTTGAAACGACCCATGCAAAATCGCGCAGCCTCCGGCTTGTTCCTGTTCCAGGCTAACGGTTAGGTGATCGCGCCGTGAACACGCGACCGAACAGCCGCACCGCGAAACACGGCGGCCTCAATGTCCGGCGGGCGCGGATATCGCACCGCCCCAGGCCCGCGCATCACCACCGCCCCAAGTGCGTGCATCATAGTTCGGGTACGACTGATAAACCGGGCCGAACTCCGCGCGGGAGTCGCGAAGTCTGGTGTTGTTATCATATGTCGGTTGCTGCACGGCCCGCCGCGCATGATGATGACGCTCCGCGGCACCAGCCGCGTTGGCCACCGACAACACAATCAATGCTGAGCCCAGCGCGGTGAAAATAATCTTTCGCATAACCATCTCCCTGAAGTTTCGAGCCGAGCACGCCTGATGCGTTGGCTTGGACAGCAGATGGCGCTGACCGATATGATTATCAGGCCGCCGCGCTTCACGAAGCGGCGAGCCATTTTTTTGGTCAAAAAATTTTCCGGCTAGATCTTCAGCAGACTTATCTTCGCACCGCGAAAAACTCGTCCAACCGCGTCTAGAGCCTTTCCCGCTTCGATAGAGTCGAAACGGGGCTCTAGATTCGTTATTTTGACGCGCTTTCTTGACGCGAACCGGGGTCCGCTTCGCTGGAAAACGCTCTAATCGACCTTGACGTTGGCGGCCTTGATCATCGGCCACCATTTGGCGATTTCGGCTTTCTGCCAGGTCCCGAGCGCTTGCGGCGACAGTTGATCGGCCGGCGGCATTTGCAGGCCCAGATTTTCGAGCTGCTTGCGAACCGCCGGATCGTTCAACGCATCGACCGCCGCCGCGTTGAGTTTTGCCACGATCTCCTGCGGCGTTCCCTTCGGCACCCACAGCCCCGACCACAGCGTCATGTGAAAGCCGGGCAGACCGGCCTCGTCGGTGGTCGGAACGTCGAGCGCCGTCTCGACGCGCTTGCTGTCGGTGACCGCATAGGCGCGGATCGAGCCGGCCCGCACCTGGCCGATGGAATTGGAGGTCTGATCGATCATCAGATCGATCTGGCCGGCGACGAGATCGTTCATCGCCGGCGCGGTGCCGCGATACGGCACATATTGCAGTTTGACGCCGGCCGCGTTCTCGAAATACAGCCCGGCAATATGAGAGCCTGAACCCGCGCCCGCCGTGCCGGCGGTGACCGGCGTCGAGCTCGCCTTGATCCAGGCCAGCAGTTCCTTCAGCGATTTTGCCGGCACGGCGTTCTTGCTGACGATGATCATCGGGTTGGAGGGCAGCAGCGCCACCGGCTCGAGATCGGCCACGAGGTCGTAGCCGAGCTTGTAGATTGCGCCGTTGGCGACGTGGGTGCCGAGATGGCCGAAGCTGATGGTGTAGCCGTCGGCCGGCGCGCGCACCGCGCGCCCGACGCCGAGCGAACCGCCGGCTCCGGTCACGTTTTCGATCAGAAGGGTTTCGCCCAGCGTGGTCTTCATGCGCTCGGCGAGAATCCGCGCCATCGCATCGGACGGACCGCCGGCGGAAAACGGCACCACGACGGTAATGGGATGCGACGGGTAATTATCCGCAACCGCAACGCCGCTGAAATTCAGCGTCGCGATCAACGCGGCGAAAACTGCGCTTCTCATCACCCCTCCCTCGCACCGCGTCTTCGCGCGATGCAACACATAATATCAAAGCGCCGCGTAGTCGATCGGCTTGAAGCGGTCGAGCGTACGCGTCACCGGCGGCAACGGATATTTAAGTCCGGTGGCGCAATTGAAAAGCATCACGCGATCTTCTTTTTTGACGCGGCCGTCGGCCAGGCTTTCCTTGTAGGCGGCATAGGTGGCGGCGCCCTCCGGACACAGCAACAAGCCTTCTTCGCGCGCCACTTCGTTCAGCGCAGCAGAAATATTCTCGTCGCTCACCGCTATCGCAAAACCTTTGCTCTCACGGACCGCCCGCAGGATCAGAAAATCTCCGACCGCCTGCGGCACGCGGATGCCCGACGCAATCGTGTGGGCGTCCTCCCAGCGGGTGGCGTGTTCGGTGCCCTGCTCATAGGCCCGCACCATCGGCGCGCAGCCGGCGGCCTGCACCGCGACCATGCGCGGCCGCTCAGAGCCGATGAAGCCGATGGCTTCAAGTTCGGCAAACGCCTTCCACATCCCGATCAGTCCGGTGCCGCCCCCGGTCGGATAGAAGATCACGTCGGGGACCTCCCAGCCGAGCTGCTCGGCGAGTTCGAGACCCATCGTCTTCTTGCCTTCGATCCGGTACGGCTCCTTCAGCGTCGAGGTATCGAACCAGCCGGCCTTGGCTTTGCCCTCGCCGACGATCTTGCCGCAATCGTCGATCAGGCCGTTGACGCGATAGACCGTGGCACCCTGCAGCTCGATCTCGCTGACATTCACCTCGGGCGTATCGGCGGGACAGAAGATCGTGGTCCGGATGCCGCAACTGGTCGCATAGGCCGCGAGCGCCGCGCCGGCATTGCCGTTGGTCGGCATGGCCATGTGCTTGATGCCGAGTGCCTTGCCCATCGACACCGCCATCACCAGGCCGCGCGCCTTGAACGAGCCGGTCGGCAGCCGGCCCTCGTCCTTGACGATGATCTCGCCGCCGCCGATTTTTTTGGCCAGCTTCGGCAGCCGGATCAGCGGCGTCGTCACCTCACCGAGGCTGACGATGTCACTGGTCTTGCGCACCGGCAGCAGTTCGCGGTAGCGCCACAGATCCGCCGGGCGCTGCGCCAGCGCGTCCTTGGTCAGAGCCTTCTTGACGCCGGCAAGGTCGTAGCGCACCAGCAACGGCTTGCCCGCTTTCGACAGATTATGGATCTGGTCGGCCGCATAATGATCGCCCTCCATCGCGCATTCGAGATGGGTCACGAAGGTCGGGCGTTCGGCAGTGAGGTTGTCGTTTTCTTTCACGGGGGGCGTCTCGCTTTTTTTTGATTGTCAGTCCGTAGGATGGGTTGAGCGTTTGCGAAACCCATCTTGCTGCGGGCCGTGTGGTGATGGGTTTCGCTGCGCTCTACCCATCCTACGAAGTCTGGAAAACACTCTATCCGAAGCCGGTATCCGGCTTCCGGTCAAGACCGTCGGCACATGTTCCGGAATGAAACGTTACATGTTGAGCACGCGCCCATAGGCGTCAAGCACCGCTTCCTTCATCATCTCCGACAGCGTCGGATGCGGGAAGATGGTGTGCATCAGCTCTTCCTCCGTCGTCTCCAGATTCATCGCCACCACATAGCCCTGGATGAGTTCGGTCACTTCCGCGCCAATCATGTGCGCACCGAGCAGTTGGCCGGTCTTCTTGTCGAAGATCACCTTCACCAGTCCCTGGTCCTCGCCGAGCGCGATCGCCTTGCCATTGCCGACGAACGGGAACCGGCCGACACGGATTTCGCGGCCGCCCTCCTTGGCTTTGGCCTCGGTCATGCCGACCGACGCCACCTGCGGCGCGCAATAGGTGCAGCCCGGAATCATGTTCTTGTCCATCGGATGCGGATGCAGGCCCTTGATGGCCTCGACGCAGATGACGCCTTCATGCTCGGCCTTGTGCGCCAGCATCGGCGGGCCGGCGACATCGCCGATCGCATAGAGTCCGGGCACGTTGGTCTTGCAGAAGCCGTCGATGACGATGCAGCCGCGCTCGGTCTTGACCCCGAGCTTTTCGAGGCCGAGGTTTTCGATATTGCCGACCACGCCGACCGCCGAGATCACCCGGTCGACCTCGATGGTCTGCGGCTTGCCCTTGCCGTCGTCGAGGGTGGCGATCACGCTGTCGCTCTTCTTCTCGAGTTTTGTCACCTTGGTGTTGGTGAGAATCTTGATGCCCTGTTTTTCGAACGCCTTCTGCGCGAATTTGGAAATCTCGGCATCTTCCACCGGCAGCACCTGCGGCAGCACCTCGACCACCGTCACCTCGGCGCCCATGGTGCGGAAGAACGAGGCGAATTCGATACCGATCGCGCCGGAGCCGACCACCAGCAGCGATTTCGGCATCTTGTCCGGCACCATCGCCTCGAAATAGGTCCAGACCAGCTTCTTGTCCGGCTCCAGCCCCGGCAGCACGCGCGGCCGCGCGCCGGTGGCGACGATGATGTGCTTGGCCTGATAGGTGCCCTCGCCGAGCGCGCCCTTCGGCGCCTCGACCGCGGATTTCTTGACCGTGAGCTTGCCCGGCGCATCGAGCGTCGCCTCACCCCAGATCACCGTGACCTTGTTCTTCTTGAACAGATAACCGACGCCGTCGTTCAACCGCTTCACCACGCCGCGCGAACGCTGCACCACCGCCTGCAGATCGAACGAGATCTTTTCCGCCTTGAGGCCGTAGTCCGCGGCGTGCTGCATCAGATGATACACTTCCGCCGAGCGCAGCAGCGCCTTGGTCGGGATACAGCCCCAGTTGTTGCAGATGCCGCCGAAATAGGCCTTTTCGACCACCGCCGTCTTGAAGCCGAGCTGGGCGGCGCGAATGGCGGTGACGTAGCCGCCGGGGCCGGCGCCGATGATGATGATGTCGAAGGATGTGTCAGCCATGCGATACCGATTCCTTTACCACACGAGGATTGAGCGCGGCATAAACGAGGTGGTGTGCGAGCGCCGCCGTGACGCCTGCCCAAACGATACGGATCCACTGGTCACCGTTGCCGTTACTCATCCATTGTCTGAACAAAGCGACCTCTCTGTTAGCGAAGTCTTTTTGATCGACAAAAACGACGAATTTCATGAAAGCATTGTGATTCAAGAAGGCAAAGCCAAGTGCGATCGACAAAACGGCCAGCACCACAATGGCGGCCGTCCGAGCCCGCAGCAGCACGAAATAAATAAGGCCAAGGGCAAAGGCAGCGGGCCCGGCAAGCACCATGTAGATTACGGCGCCTGAGAACGAAAACCCCAGAGTGAAGGCAAAGCAGCACAAGAGCGCGCAGACATATATGGCCAAAGCAAACAAATTAGCCGAAGCGAGACGCATCGTCTCACACCATCATCATGACCGGATTTTCGATCAGCATCTTGAAGGCGCCGATCAGTTCGGCGCCGAGCGCGCCGTCGACCGCGCGGTGATCGCAGGACATGGTCACGCTCATGATCTGCGCGATCTCGATCTTGCCGTTCTTGACGATCGCGCGTTCCTCGCCGGTGCCGACCGCGAGAATCGTGGCATGCGGTGGATTGATCACCGCGGTAAAATCCTTGATGCCGTACATGCCGAGATTGGACACCGCGGTGGTGCCGCCCTGATATTCCTCGGGCTTGAGCTTGCGGGCGCGCGCGCGGGCGGCAAAATCCTTCATCTGGCCCGAGATCACCGACAGCGATTTTTCTTCCGCCTTGCGGATGATCGGGGTGATCAGGCCCCCGGGCATCGCCACGGCAACGCCGACGTCGGAATGCTTGTGCTTGAGGATGCCGCTCTCGGTCCAGCTCACATTGGCGTTGGGAATCCGCTGCAGCGCCACCGCCAGCGCCTTGATGACGAAATCATTGACCGACAGCTTGTAGAGCGGCTTCTTTTCCTTGTCCTTCGGCGCGCCAGCATTGATCTCCTCGCGCGCTTCCAAAAGCTTGCCGATGTTGCAGTCCATCGTGAGATAGAAATGCGGGATGGTCTGTACCGAAGCGGTCAGGCGCTGGGCGATGGTGCGGCGCATGCCGTCGAGCGGGATCACCTCGTAGCTGCCCTCCTCGAACAGCGCGCGGATCTGCTGGTCCGACATTGAGGGCGCAATACTCGGCGCGGTTGACGGCGCCGCGGCGGGCGCCTTGAGGCCCTTGCCGGATTTGGCTTCCTCGACGTCGCGCGCAATGACCCGGCCATGCGGACCGGAGCCGTTGATGCGGCCAAGTTCGATGCCCGCGTCCTTGGCAAGGCGGCGGGCGAGCGGCGACGAAAACGTCCGGGCGTGACCATTGGCCTGCGGCGCCGCAGCGGGCGCAAGCGCAGCAGACGGCACGGCGGCAACCGGTGCCTTGGCTTCCGGAGCAGCTGCGGGGGCAGCGGCCGCAGCCGGCTTGGCGGCGGGCGCTTCGGCGGCCGGTGCCGGCTTCGGCGGCGACGCCCCTGCCCCGGCTCCCGCCGACTTCACGTCTTCGCCCTCGCCGGCGAGCACCGCGATGAGTTTGTTGACCGGCACATCCTGGGTGCCTTCGGGCACCAGGATCTTGGCCAGCGTACCCTCATCGACCGCCTCGACTTCCATGGTCGCCTTGTCGGTCTCGATCTCCGCGATCACGACGCCGGACTTGACCTTGTCGCCCTCTTTCATGAGCCCCTTGGCCAGGTTGCCTTTTTCCATCGACGGCGACAGCGCCGGCATC
>JAQGJF010000441.1 GCA_028290765.1 Tardiphaga sp. | reverse complement strand
CCACCGAGGTCTCGCGATATCACCCTGCCGCCGGTGGCGACGGCGATATCGTCCAGCATCGCCTTGCGCCAATGGCCGTATTCCGGCGGGTGAATGGCGGCGACCTTGATATTGCTCTTCTCGCGCCGGGACAGCAGCATCATGATCACCGACGGAGCGACTTCCTCGGCAATGATCAGCAGCGGCCGGCCGCTCTTTTCGATCAATGCATAGACGCCGTCCAGCTCCTCGATCGCCTGGATTTTGTGGTCGGTCATCAGAATATAGGGATTGTCGAGAACGACCTGCATTCTCTCGACATCGGTGACCATGTGGTGCGAGAGATAGCCGCGTTCGAACGCCATGCCCTCGATCACTTCCAGCGTGGTGTCGACGGTCGAGCCGAACTCGACGGCGACAATGCCATGATTGCCGGCGCGCTCGAACGCTTCGGCCACCATCTCGCCGAGCTTTGCATCATTGACGGCAATGCTGGCGATGGCACGAAGGCCCCGGGCGCCGTCGAGACTCCTGGCCGAGCGCTTGAGCGCCTTGACCGTCTCTTCCACCGCCAGTTCCAGTCCCTCGACCAGTTCGACCGGGTTGGCACCGGCAGCCAGCAGGGCAAGACCATCCTGCACCAGAATATTGGCGAGAACCGTGGCGGTCGTGGTGCCGTCGCCGGCCACCTCATTGGTCTGCTTTGACACTTCCCGCAGCACTTGCGCGCCCATATTCTCGAACGGGCACTCGAGTTCGATTTCGCTGGCGATGCTGACGCCGTCGCGCGAAACGATCGGCGTACCGATCGGCCGGTCCATCACCGCATTCATGCCCCTGGGACCGAGCGTACCGCTGACGGCCTTGGTCAGTTTGGCGACGCCCCGCCCCAAGGCTTCCCTCGCCTCGGAATCATGCAGCATAATCTTTGGCATCGTCATTTCCTCTCGGGGTTACACCTGCTGGGCAGAAATTTTTGGCGGCTCGGCGGTCTGCCCGGCGCGCCGCGGCGTGATCGGCGTTTCCATGTCGAAGCGCGCATGCAGCAGACCGCGACACAACGCACTGTTGAATTCCGCATTGACGTCGACGCGCCGCAGCAGCCGGACATAGGTCGGCAGCGTCTCGGCCTGGAGCGCATCGCCGTCGGCGTCGACGAACGCACATGCCTCGGGAAGCGCGGCGTCGATGACCGGGCGCCGCTCAAGGTAGCGCCCGACCAGCCGTGCCCCCGCGTCGTCAAGATTCAAGACCAGGAGTTCGCTAAGCGTAAGCCTGACCAGTGCTTCGGCCTCGTAACCCGCCGCCATCAGGTGGGCGAGCAGCGCCGCTTGCCGGCGCTGGAACGCCTTGACCAGAAAGATACGCCGCAGATCGTCGAGATCGCCGTCTGCCTCGGATCCGAACGTCTCCCGGAAGGAAAGACCCTGCGCCAACCCGGCATTGATCTTGTCGGCATACATGTGCTCGCCAAGCACGACATTGACGCCACTGACCCAAGGCAATTGCCCGACCGCCATACGCATGTCGTCAGCCATCAGGAACGAGAAATTGGCGGCGCACCAATAGGTCGGCAGACGGAACTCGATGTGGACACGATCCTCCGCATCCACATCGGCCCGCGTGACGAATTCAAGCTCGGTGACCGGCTCGTCGAGTTCCGGGTCGGTCACTGTCTGCAACCGCGCCCAGACCTCGGCCTGGCGATCGGCAATCGTCTCGGCACCCATGCTGCTTACTCCGCCGCGTGGACGGCTGGGGCGAGATGGGCATAACCGCCCGCCGCCCTGATCTTGTTTTTCTGCGCTTCGATATCGATGCCATAGAGCCGTGCGGCATTCTCGCCGAGGATTTTCTTCTTGGTCTCGAGCGTGAGGACCGAACCGGTTTCCTTGGTCTCGCTGGCCGGAATTTCGAAGGCCATGAACTTGTCGATCAGCCATTTCGGCGTCCAGATGCCGTAATCGCTGCCATAGAGCAGCTTGTCGGGCCCGAGCCAGAACAGCAGCTCGGAGATCACATGGGCGAAATAGCCCGGACGGGTGTGGATGAACGGCAGCGCCACCGCCAGGCCGCCATAGACATTGGTCTCCTGGGTGGCGATCCAGCAGAAATCGTCGAGCCGCGGCAGGCCGCAATGTTCGACAATGAAATTCAGGTCCTGGAACGCGGTTGCGACGTCGTCGATGTCACCGACATCGAAGGCATCCTTGTTCAGGGGAATGATCGTCGGACCCTTGTGCACATGGACGTTCTTGATGCCGAGCTTTTGCGCCGCCTCGAGAAACCTGTAGGATTCCTTGTCGGTGAGCTTGTAGCCTTTCGAATCGCCGCGCCACTCCGCGGTATAGAGCTTGACGCCCTTCACCTTGTGCTTTTCGACCTTGGCGTGCAGATCCTCGAGACCCTTGTTGCCGTCGCGCGGATCAAAGGCGCCGTTGAGGATGAAGCGGTCGGGATGGCTCTTCTTCATCGCCGAATTGCGCTCGGTCGTGTTGAAGCCGTTCTTGTAGAAGTCTCCGAGATAGGTCGGCTGCAAAATCGCCATGTCGTCGTAGCCATGGATGAACAGATCATCGTACATGGTCTGCGCATCATACTTCTCGAACTTCTCCAGCGGCCATTTCTCCGACGGCGGACTCAAATTCGAATGGTAGGCATAGAAGCATTCGATGAATTGCTTGCCGTGAACGTTCTTCTGGTTGGCAGGGCTGCCATCCCAAAAATGGGTGTGCCCGTCGATGACGAAAATCTCTTCGCCCGATGCCGTCCTGTACATCTCGTTCCTCCCTGTCCCGTCACGCGGGGCTATCAAATTGTGACCGCTCAATCGTTCATTGCCGGAACGTGGGCCGACGCCGGCGTCGGCCCACGACAATTAAATGTTCGAT
>JAQGJF010000433.1 GCA_028290765.1 Tardiphaga sp. | reverse complement strand
TCGACGACGCTGGTGATGCTCGCCGGCACCGAGAGAACCGGCGCGCGGTCGGGCGTGGTGCTGGTGGTCAGGGTGATGGTGTCGGAGCCGAGGTTCTGGCCGACCTGGATATTCGCGTCATGGTCTACACCGATCACCACATGGTTGCGCAGGTCGGGCAGCCGGAAGTTCGTGCTGCCGTTGCCGCCGTAAGTGGTGCCGAGCAGGCTGAACAGCGCCTGGTACCCGTTGATCGCCAGCGCGCGGCCATCCGCCAGCATCCAGCCCGAGGGGATGTGGGCGATATCACCGGCAAAGGCCATGACCTCGCCCATATAGGCTGTCGTTGGCGCGAGGTCGCCGCTCTCCCTTGAAGGGAAAATACCCTCGGTGGCGATGATGTAGTTCAGCGCCAGCGACGGTTGCCGATTGTCGAGCGGCGCCTGGAAACCACCCATCGAGGACGGCAAGTTTGCCTTCGCGATCGTCACCGAATCCTGCCCGACCACGGTTCCGAGCGGCACGTCCGAAGATGCGCCCATGATGGCCCGGCCCTGCAGATCGGGCAGGCCAAAGGTGCCCTCCGCCTGGCTGCCGCCATACATATTGCCGATCAAGTCATAGAGCCCCTCGTATTGCGAGATGGGCACTAATCGGCCGTCGCAAGGCAAATAGGCGCCGGGGGAAAAACTGCCGGCGAACGCAACGACCTCGCCGATCAGCTGGGTCGAGTCGCGGCCGCTGCTACCGTTGGGAAACACCCCGTCGGCCAGGATGCCGTAGGTGATGGTCAGCGAGGGCTGATCGTTGTCGAAGGGCAGATTGCCTGCGCCCAGCAGATTCGAAGGCGTCAGCAAGACAGTCCCGGACCCGTCCTGGCTGCCGACGGTACCGTCGGTACCGTTGGCGACGCTACCCTTCCCGATCATGACTTTGCCGCCCAGATCGGGCAGTGCGTAGGTGCTGCGGCCATCGCCGCCGTAATTCGTCCCGAGCAGGCTGAACAGCGCAGTATTCTGGTTGATGTTCTCAATCTGGCCTTCGGCATAATACGTGTTGCCGATCGCAAAATTGCCGGCGAAAGTGCGGATCGTCCCGATCATAAAGCCGCCGCCGGCGCCGGTGTCCCTGCTGGGAAATACGCCGGTCGGCACGACCAATTGCGTCAGCGCCAGGGACGACTGATAATTATTGATCGGATTGACCAGGAGATCGGTATAGGCGTCGCGCGTCGCGTCGCTGAACGGCAGGGTGGCGTCGATGTCGCCGGTTTTCGCCTCCAGCGTCCAGTTGCCACCGAGCGCGGCGCTGCCGGTGGCGTCGGTGGAGGCCGCAACGTGAGCGCCGCCGGTGTGGGCGGAGAGGTCGGCGATGAATTTCGCACCCGTAGCGCCGGCGGCGACGTCGCAGCCCCAAAGCATAATGTCGCCGCCCGGAGCCAGCGCCGCCCCCATGGCGGCGAGCGCCGCGGCATGGCTGTCGAGGTTGTCATCCGACAGGCTGATGGAGCCGAGGTCAACCGCGCCCGGCGTACCGTGCGAGATGATCTGGATCGCAGTGAGATCGTGCAGATTATTGGCCGCGATGGCGTCGGCGATCTGCTGCACGCCGTCCTTGGTCGGATCGAGCACCAGCACGGCGTCGCCGGCCTTGACGCCGCCGAGCAGGGTCTCGATGTCGTCAACCCGGGAATCGATGACGACGAGTTCGTGAACCGTGATGATCGCCGGCGCTGCCGCCGCGGCGCTGGTGTCGGCAGACGTCGTCGCCTTGTCGGCATCGGTGCTGGATGCAGATGCGGGGGCTGCCGGTGCCGCAACGTTCGGCGCCTGCGCCGGCGTCGTGGATGCCGCAGCGCTCGGTGTTTCGGCACCCGTATTGCTGGTGACGGCGACCGTCTGCTTGTCGGCCGCGGCCGCGACGACGGCGTGGTCGGCGGCGGCGTCCTGGTGGGTTTCGGTCGCAGCGACCGTCGCCGCGGCTGCGGCGTCGTACATCATGCGCGGTTCGAGCACCATGATGCCGGTGCGACGTGGACGTGTATTGTTTTTGGCAGAGGGTGACTTGTGGTTTTTTGCGTTGTTATCGGCGCGCTTGCGGTTGAACCAACCGGGTCCAGTCTCAGACATCAACTTCTCCCCCCGGCGGGCAGAAAATCTGCGGGCCGGCGCGCCATCGCTCAAACTGTCTGGGAAGTCCCGCTCAAGAGGACGGCGACGCGCTGCGGCTGGAAATTGCGGTGATGCCGAAGGACGCAAAGCGGTCGGAACGTTCCGTAGCGTTAAAATACCATTAATCGCCGCGGAGTACACTTCTTGGTTAGCGGATGGTTAAAAGCGGGCTGAAATAAATTGCGTGGACCTTTTCAGTCCCGTTTCAGGAACAAAAGCGCGCGAACTCCGCGATTTGATGGGATTTCGTCGCGCCTGACTTAGGGCGCGACCGACTTTCGCGTCGCGATCACCGCGGCTGCTGCAGGCTAGCGAGCAACGCATTGCGCTGCGCCGCCATCGAACGCCAGCCGATCGAGGCCAGTTGTTCGCTCAATCCGGCACGCCCGGCGGGTGCCGCTTCTTTGGCACTAGCCGAGATTGAATCGCCGTGACGAATCGGCATGCCGCGTCCCGCCAGCGGCTCGAGCGTGATGTCGCGCACCGCGGCTTCGATCGCGGCCAGCTCCGGCGACGTCATCGGCAGCGACGCATGGCGCTCATTGCCGAACGGTCGCGCGTTGCGGTCGATAATCCAGCCCTGCTTGCCGGCGGTATGCGCCCGCAGGTCGATGGTGAAGACCGTGACCGCGATGTTGCCCTTGGAATCCCGCGCCGTCACTTCGACCGTGATGGTCTGGGGTTTTGTCGGCGCGTTCGGGCCGGTGCCCAGGCCGAGATCCGGCTTCGGCGGCAAGGCGCCGGTGACGATGTTGTTGTCGAGCGATTGATCGGGCTCGATGCTGGCGACGAGGTTGTCGGGCGGCAGGCCGGCGAAGGTGCCGGTGGCGGGATCGAATTTCAGCCAGTCCGGCAGCGGATCGCCATTGGCCTGGCGCGCCACGACATAAGCGATATCGCCGCCGAGCGGCGCTTCGAGCGCGGCCAGCGCCAGATTGATCTGCACGGTGGCATCCGACGCCGTGGTCAGCACCGCATCGGTGTGCACGACATGGAAGCCGGTGCCGCTGCCGCCATTGCCGAAGAGGCCTGCGCCGTCACCGCCTTCGGAAGGAACCAACGAACCGCTCAGGCCATTGCCCACCAACAGCGCTGCTGGCGTCAGGCTCTGGGTCGGCGTCTTAACGCTGTTGTCCGTGAACACATGCGGCGGAAGGATGATGCCGCTCACATTCAGCGTCGACATCGCCGGCGCGCTCAAATGGGACACTGCGCCGCCGTCGTCGACGGTCCACTGGATGGTGCGGCTGGCACTGGCCTGGGTGATCGAACCGAAAGTGACGCTGGCGAGCGCCGCCTGGTAATCCGCGACCGAGGCCACACCGCTCAGCGTCAGCGCGCCGGTCGCGCTGTCAAAGCTGCCGGCGATGCCGTGCTGATTGACGAAGCCAAGGCTGTCATTGGCGGCTTCGAACCCGCCGACAATCGCCACCTTGGCGCCCACCAGAGTGAGGCTGTCGACGTCGTGCAGCGCGATCGCGGGATCGATCGCGATCGGCAGGCCGGCATTGGCGTTGAATGGCAAAGTGTGGCCGGCATCGATGACCGGCGCGTCGTTGATGGCGGTGACGGCGACAGTGGTGACCACTGTGCCGGTCGCATCGGCATGCGCCGCGCTGGTCTGGTCGAGGTCGGTGAGCGACCAGGTGATGGTGCGGTTCGGCTGGGTCCCGAAATTGGTCGGGTTGTCGCTGGTCGACGCGAAGGTGATCGAGGCCAGCACGTGCTGGTAATCGATCGCCGTATCCAGGCCGCTCAGGGTCAGCACGCCGGTCGAACTATCGTAGCTCGCCGTAATGGCGGTACCGGTGGTGACCACGTCGAGCGTGTCGCCGGCGACAAACCCGCCGGTGATCGCCACTTTCGCGCCGGTGAGCAGCGTCGAGTCGATATCGGCGACGGCGATGCCCGTCGACAGCGCGACCGGAGCGCCGTTCTCGGTGAAGCCGACATTGGCGGTCAACCCGGTCATGACCGGGGCATCGTTGACCGGTATCACCGACACGGTTGCGGTAGCGAGCGTGCTCGAGGCTCCGCCGTCGTCGACGGCTTGGAAGCTGATGGTCCGGGTCTGGTTCGAGGGATTGTCGCTGGAATTGAAATAGGTGACGGATTTCAGCGCGGCCTGGTAATTGGCGACGCTCGACGCGCCGGTCAGGGTCAGCAGGCCGGTGGTGCTGTCGTAGCTGCCCGAAATGCCGTTCTGGCTGGCGAAGCCGAGGACGTCCTCGCCCGAGTGGAAATTGCCGGTGATCTTCACCGTGGCGCCGTTGATATTGGCGCTGTCCGGATCGGTGATGGTCAGCAGCGGATCGATCGCCGTCGGCGTGTCGTTCTCGGTATAGGCCAGCGAACCGCCATGGGCATCGACGGTGGGCGCATCGTTCACCGCGGTGATGGAAATCGTGGCATGCGCGGTGTTGGTGACGATATTGAGGCTGTCGGTGACGCTGACGGCGATGTCCCGGTTGGTGGTGTCGATATTGCCGCTGCTGCTGGAGAACCGCACGTGATCCAGCGCCGCCTCGAAATCGCTGACCGTTGCCAGCGCCGATCCGGTCAGGGTGAGCACGCCGGTGCCGGTTCCGGCATCATACACGTAGCTCCACGACGGGATATGGGTCAGCGCGCCGCTGACCGAGAGCAGATCGGTCGCCTGCGCGTTGGTCAGGGTTACCGTCGCCGAGGTCAGTCGGGCGTCGCTGTCGGTGATGGCAGCGAGGTTGGCAATCGCCGCAGCCAGGCCGCCCTCGGTATAGGCGCCGGCGAAACCGGTCCCGGCAACCGTGCTGTCGAGGTCGACCGTATGCAGGAAGACCTCGGAGGTGACCGGGGTGCTCAGATTCTGGTTGCCGGGGCCGGAGCCGTCGTCGAGCTGCCAGGTGATGGTGCGGCCGGTGTTGAGGCCGCCATTGGTCGGATTGAAGCTGTTCGACAGGAACTGGACCTGTTCGAGCACAAGCCGATAATTGTCCAGGGTATCGGTGCCGGTCAGGCTCAGCGTCTCGCTGCCGGCATTGTAGACCGCGGTGATGTTGGTGCCGGGAATCAGACCATTGGTGAGGCCGTTGACCGACAGCACGTCGCCGACGCCGAGGAAGGTGCCGCCGCTGACCCGAACCGAGGCGCCCGCCAGCGTGACGTTGTCGACGTCATCCACCGA
>JAQGJF010000430.1 GCA_028290765.1 Tardiphaga sp. | reverse complement strand
GCGACGACGGATAGCGGCACGCCGCCGCGGCCGCCGCCCAGCGGCACCCGGAGCTGCTCGAGCACCTGCAGGTCGGCGCGGGCGGCGTCCTCGAGCTGGACCCGGATCGGCACCAGCCGGTCGCCGGCATCGAATTTGGCGAGCGCCGGACCGACGTCGCCGATGGTGGCGACGCGGATGGTCTCCGACAGGCCCTCGGTGGAGACCCCGAGTCTTGCGGCCAGATCGGCGCGCGGCTGGATGCGCAGCTCCGGCCGGTCCAGCGAGGTTTCCGAAATCACATTGGCGATCAGCGGAATCCGCTTCATCTGTGTGGCCAGTTCGGCGGCAACGTTGCCGACCACGGCGCTGTCCGCACCGGTGACCACCAGCGAGATGGCGCGAAGGCCGTTTTCGTCGAGGAACCAGTAGCGGATGTCCGGGACGTTCTCGAGGTCGGAGCCGATCTCGAGTTCGAGCTCGCGCTGCGTGATCGTGCGGTCGTGCTTCGGCGTGTAGTTGATGATCAATGCGGCGCGCCGGACTTCGAACGTCCCCGGTGGAACCCTTCCGCCATCGACGAACACGCTCCTGACCTCTGGCCGCTTGCGCAGGCGGGCGACGATCTCTTCGGTGGTTTTTTCGGTGAAGGCGAGCTGCGAGCCGGGCGGCAATTCCATCGCCAGCAGCGAGCGCGCGGTATCCTGCGCCGGCAGGAAGCCTTGCGGCAGCAGATGGATGCTCCAGATCGACAGGGCGAAAATGCCGAGTCCGGCCAGCACCGTCATGAAATAATGGTCGACCGACCACGTCACCAGACGGGTGTAGGTCCTCAGCACCCGGCCGGGCGGCGGGTCATCGTGCGGGTGATCCTTGAGGAAATAGGCCGCCAGCACCGGGGTGACGAACCGCGCCGCCAGCAGCGAAAAGAACACCTGCACCGATACGGTGATGCCGAACTGCTTGAAGAACTGCCCGGCGATGCCGGACATGAAGCTCGCCGGCGCGAAGATCGCGATGATGGTGAGGCTGATGGCGATCACGGCGAGGCCGATTTCGTCGGCGGCCTCGAGCGCCGCTCGATAGGGCGTTTTGCCCATCCGCATGTGGCGCACGATGTTCTCGATCTCGACGATGGCGTCGTCGACGAGAATACCGGTCGACAGCGTGATGGCGAGGAAGCTGACGAGATTCAGCGAGAAGCCGAGAATATCCATCGCCCAGAACGCCGGAAAAATCGACAGCGGCAGCGAGATCGCGGCGATCACGGTGGCGCGGAAGTCGCGCAGGAACAGGAACACGATGATGACCGCCAGCGTCGCGCCTTCGAACAGCGTGGAGATTGCGGCCTCGTAATTGCCTTTGGTGAAATCCACCGAGGTATCGATCAGCTTGAGGTCGACGTCGGGATAGGCCGTCTTGAGCGCGTCGATGCGTTTCTGCACCGCGGCTGCGACCACCACGTCGCTGGCGCCCTTGGAGCGCTTGATGCCGAGCGCCACCACGGGTTCGCCGTTGAAGCGGGCGAAGGTGCGGCGGTCGGCGATGGTATCGGTGACGGTGCCGAGGTCGTCGAGCCGGACCTCGCCGCCGGCCGGCAGGCTGATCATGGTGCCGGCGAGATCGTTCAGCGTCTTGGCGCCGGCCAATGTCCGGATCGCCTGGTCGTTCTTGCCGATTTCGGCGCGGCCGCCGGCCAGGTCGACATTGGTGCCGCGCAGTCGGTGGCTCACATCGACGGCGGTCAGTCCCGCCGCCTGCAAACGGTCCGGATCGAGCGAGACCAGGATTTCGCGCTCGACACCGCCGATGCGCTCGACCTGGGCGACGTTGCGCACGCCCTGCAGCGCGCGCTTGACCACGTCGTCGACGAAATAGGACAGCTGTTCCGGCGTCTTGCCGGGCGAGATCGCGGCATAGGTGACGATCGGCAGCCCGATGACGTCGACGCGCTGGATCAGCGGCTCGTTGACGTTTTGCGGCAGAGCGCTGCGCACGCGCGTGACGGCGTCCTTGACGTCATTGAGCGCGCGGTCGGTATTGGTCTCGAGCGCGAACTGGATCGTGGTCAGCGACAGGCCGTCGGTGATCGACGAGGAGATGTGACGCACGCCCTCGACGCCGGAGACGCCGTCCTCGATGGTCTTGGTGATCTGCGCTTCGAGCTCCGCTGGCGCCGCGCCGAATTGCGCGACCGCCACCGAAATCACCGGAATGTCGGCGCTCGGCAGCCGGGTAATCGCCAGCTTGGTGAAGCTGATCCATCCCAGCACCAGCAGGATGATCGAGAACACGATGGAAGGAAGCGGATGGCGGATCGACCAGGCTGAGATATTCAGTGCCATTTATCGTACCCGCACCCGGTCCAGTTCGTCGGCGAACATCGTCTTGATCTTGTCGCCATCATGCAGCGACGTGCCGGCGTCGGCCACCACGATTTCGCCCTCGGTGACGCCTTCGAGGATTTCGGTCGAGGTGTCGGACACCAGCCCGACCTTGACCCTGCGGGTCTCGACCGTGTTGCCTTCTTTGACCACCTGGACCGTCAGATGGTCGATGGCGGAACGCGGCACCGCGACGCCGTCGCAACTGCGCTTGGCATCGATGTTGGCGCGGGCGAACATGCCGACCCGCAGCGACGGGTTGTTGGTGAGCGAAAGCCGGACATGGCCGAGCTGGGTCCGGCGGTCGATCTCGGGCGAGACCACCCTGACGCGTCCCACCAGGTCCGGCGCATTGTCCCGGGTGATCCGCGCCGTGGCGCCCGGATTGAGCTTCAAAAGATGCACGGCGGGAATTTCGGCGTCCAGCTCGAGTTCATTGTTGATGGAAATCCGGAACATCGGGCCGGCCTGCGGCGACGCGGGCGCGCCGACGATGGTGTTGATCTGGGTGATCAGCCCCGCGGCCGGCGAGCGCAACGAAACCGGCGGCGTCTTGGCAACGCCGGGCGCGGCAGGTGCCGTCAGACGGGCCAGTTCCTGGTTCTCGGTGACGAGGGCACCTTCGCGGACCAGAAGCTCGGTGACCTTGGAGCCTTCCGTATCCACGCCGACCACGGCTTCCCGGCGCGGCACGAAAAATCCGGTGCCCCTGACCACGTCGGAGAAGCAGGCCTTGGTGGCTTTTGCGACGATCACCAGCGCGCCGCTCGAGGCGCCGGTCTCTTCGGCGGCGTGCAGCGGACCGACGCCAGCGCCGCCGGCGGTGATGATTGCCGCCAGCGCCAGGGTCGCGACAGGTTTTATGAAGGGCAGAACAGCCGTCATGGCG
>JAQGJF010000408.1 GCA_028290765.1 Tardiphaga sp. | reverse complement strand
TCGACGACGGTGGTCTTAGTCGCCACATTCCGACAGCCGAACTTCGAAAAGTTGCCGACCGTCTTCGACCACGACGATCGCCGCGTTCGTCGATTCTCCGCCGTGCAGCAATTCGGCCGCGATGCGCCTGGCGTGCTGCAACGCCACGGAAGCATCCGCGAGCACTTCGCCGTCCTCGTCCTTGAATAGGGATGCTTCGACCCGGAAATGAAAGAAGTAGCGAGGCATGGACTAGGTAGATCGACTTGGATTCAGGGACGCCGTTCCCGGCAAAATCGAGACAACACGGAACGCCACAGCTTAAGCGCAAGCCAACGAGGGCCCGCGCTGGAACGCGAAACAGGTAATCATGCAACGGTACCGTTACAACCGTGATTGCGCGGTTTGGTTCCGGATGAATGCGTGGACAATTGATGGTTCGTCGCCTCCGCTTCTATCAATGACGGGCCGCGTTCGTTGACCGGCATCAATGCCAAAAGTGGTGGGGGGCTCGACAGTGCCCTCTGCGACAGCCCGGCGTTTGCTATCGGAGCATCTCGATGATCAAGGACGTTGTCATCAATCTGGAGCATCAGGTCGCGCGCGATCCGGCTCGAGATTTTGCCATTTCGATCGCGGAAATCTGCGATACCCATCTCGCGGGAGTGGCTTTCGCATACACTCCGGAGTTTCCGGGCTATGTGGTGCTGGAATTGCCGCCTGACATCGTGGCCCAGATGACCGCCGAAAGCGAGAAATCCGCGATGGTCGCAATCGAACGCTTCGATGCGGTTGCCAAACGGAGCCTGATCTCAGTGGAGCACCGATTGCTGCGGACGATCGGAGCGGAGGCGCCGGCGATCCTGGCGACCCTGGCCCGGCGCTTCGATCTCAGCGTGTTCATGCAATCCGAGCCCGGTCGCGCCGACAACGATGACATGATCGAAACCGCGCTGTTCCAGTCCGGAAGGCCGCTCATCGTGGTACCGTATATTCAGAAGGACGGGTTGAAGCTCGAACGTGTGGTCTGCTGCTGGGATGGCAGCCGCGCAGCGGCCCGGGCGTTCAACGATGCGTTGCCATTACTGACCAGGGCGAACACGGTCGATCTGCTGATCGTGCTGAACGAGAAGACAAACAGCGAGAACAAGGAAGTCCGCGGCGTCGAAATGGCGAAGCACCTCGCGCGCCATGATGTCAAGGTTCAGCTCGAAAGGATTCCTGCACCCGACATCGACGTCACCAGCGCCATCCTCTCCTATGTCGCCGATAATTCCGGAACGCTGATCGTCATGGGTGGTTACGGCCATTCCAGACTGCGTGAGATCATCTTGGGCGGCGTGACCCGCGAGATGCTGAAATCGATGACCGTTCCTGTGTTCATGTCGCATTGAGGGTGAGCCAACGGTCTTGCGTCAGGAGAGCGCAAAAATGCGGCCCGGTCTCTATGCATTCGCTGTCGCCGCTGCCTTCCTCGGCGCCACGATTTACATCAGCCTTGTCGAGCAGCCGTCCCGGCTGAGGCTTAATGGCCGTGCCATGATTCAGGAATGGAAACTGAGCAATCGGCGCGGCACGCTGGTGTTGTCGGTGCTTGCTGTCCTCTCGGCCACGATCGCCTTCATCCAGTTCAGGATGAATGGCGACGTCCGCTGGACTATCGGAGGCATCACCATTCTGGCGAGCTGGCCGTATGCCTATTTCGTGATGATGCCGGTGAATATCTGGCTCTTCGCCATTCCGCCCGTGAAGCCGGTTTCGCCGATCCGGAAGCTGATGCGGGACTGGGGGCTTCTCGAATGGGGAAACGCCTTGATCGGATTTGCTGCCTGTTCCGCATTCGCCTGGCCGCTGGAGATGCCGTCTTGATTGACGGCCATCAATGCCGACGTGTGGTGCTTCGGCCAACATCGCCCGACTGAACATAAAGACGGTCTCTCGGCCGGCGGAGGTGAGCGCCGATGCTCCATATCGATATTCCGAGTCTGGAGGAGTTCAAGGTGCTTGCGCAGGTCAAGGGTGAAACATGCGTTTCCCTGTATCTGCCGACGTCTCCCCTCGGTAGCAGCGCCAAGGTCCATCGCACCGCCTTCAAGGAACTTGCCAGGGATGCCCTGTCGCAGTTGAAGGAAGCGGGTATCGACAAGGCTGAGATTACCGCGTTCGCGGAGCAGTTCGATCGTCTCGCAGGCGCCGAGCACGATGTCCAGGACCAGGACAAGGTCCGAAAGCAGCTGCACGCAAAGCCGGATCCGGTCGATTCCTTCTGGCACTATCAGGCCAATGGGCTTGCGGTGCTCGCCACGTCGGGCGCAACGCGAACGTTGCGCCTTCCGAATTCGCCAAAGCGGCTGGCAGAGGTCGCGGACCGATTCCATCTGACGCCGCTGATACGGGCGATAACTTCGCCGCACGATGTCTACGTGCTCGCGCTGGCGAAAGAGAGCGTTCGGCTGGTCCATGCATTCGCCAATTTTCCGCCAGAGCGGCTGCAGGTTCCGGGCCTGCCCGCGAATGCGGAGGAGGCGACGCGGCGGCCATCCGTTCATGTCCGGGCGCCGCGCGGCAAGCTGCAGAATCTGGAGGGGGAGAAGGTGCTTTTGCAGCAATATGTAAGGAAGGTCGAGCAAGCCGTACACGGCGTGCTGGCCGGGCGGAACACGCCGCTGGTTTTGGCAGCGGCCAAGCCTCTCGCCTCGATGTTTCGTGCGGCCAACACCTATCCAGGGCTGGCAGATGAGTTGATCGAAGGAAATCCGGACCAGACGACGGATGCGGAACTGGAAGATACCGCGATCCCGATCCTGGATCGGCTTTATTCCCGCGACCTGGCGGCCGTGATCGCCCGATACGACGAATTGAAGCCACGCCTTGCGACCACAGACGTGTCCTATGCTGCGCATGCCGCGACCGCTGGTGTCATCGATCAACTTGTCGTCGATCTTGATGCGGTCGTTCCGGGCGTCGTCAGCGACCTCGATGGCAGCGTCACCTACGCAACCTCTAATGATGCCGCGACCTACAGCGTTGTCGATGAAGTCGCGCGGCGCGCGCTTTACACCGGCGCGAGGGTGATGGGCGCGCGGAGGGAGGAGTTGCCGGATCGAGCCCCGCTCACCGCCATTCTTCGCTACGCGTTTTATTGAAGAGCGCGCCGTATTTCCGCGCCACCGGTCAGCCGGAGCCGGAATCCCTGGCCCGGTCGGTCGTTTCGATCGCGTGAATATTTCTCACCAGGGAGCGCAGCCCGTGGAGCTGGTCGAGGAGATGCAGGATGATCGCGACGCCTTCGTCGTTGACGCCGAGATCCAATTTGAGATCCCGGATCAGCCGGGTCCGCGCGAGATCGGCATCGGAGAATTGAAGTGCGCTCCCGCTGGCGCGAGGTAACAGCCATTGCTCTTCAATCCACAAGTTCAAGGTCGCGCCATCAACGTGCGATCGGCTAATGAATTCCTGGGTCTCCACGGTCACACTCCCATCGATTGCCGTGGACTGTCCGCCACCGGCTGCCACTGCGCGACGAATTTCTCGAGCTCCGGATCGGGCTTTTGCGGAAGCATCAGCTTCAGCGTGACGTATTGGTCGCCTTTGCTGCCGTCGGCGCGCGGCACGCCGCGGCCCTTCAGCCGGAGAACCCGCCCGGTATTCGACCATTTCGGCACCGCCGCCGTGACCATTCCGCTCGGGGTCGGCACCTTGATCTTGGCGCCCAGCACCGCCTCCTTCAGGGAGATCGGCAAATCCAGATAGATGTCGTCGCCCTTGCGGGTGAAATAGGGGTGCGGGAGCACGCTGATCTCGATCAGCGCATCGCCGGGCGGGCCGTCTCCCACTCCCGCGCGACCTTTGCCTTTCAAGCGCAGAACCTGACCGTCCCGCGTGCCCGACGGGATGCTGACGTCAAGCGCGCCGCCATCGGGGAGGACGACAGATTGCTTGCCGCCATTGATGGCATCCAGGAACTCAAGATCGAGATGGTAGTGCACATCCTGTCCGCGCCGGCGGCGGCCGTCGCGGCCGTCGCGGCCGAAGATTTCGGAGAGGATATCCTCAGCGCCGGCGTAATCGCCGAAATCGGAAAAGCCGGCGTTGTTGGTGTAGGCCGACCAGCCGCCTTGATCGGCGAAATCGCGGTAATATTGCTGGCGTGGCCGTTCCGTTCCCGAAGCGTCGATTTCCCCGCGG
>JAQGJF010000396.1 GCA_028290765.1 Tardiphaga sp. | reverse complement strand
GGGTCGATCTCGCCGAGCACGTCGCCGGCCTTGACGTCCTGGCCTTCCTTGAAATTGACCTTGATCAGCTTGCCATCGACCTGCGCGCGCACGGTGACGTTGTTCAGCGCCTTCACCGAGCCGACGCCATCGAGATAGACCGGCACGTCCTGGATCTTCGGCGTCGCCGCCAGCACCGGCACGGTTGCATCGGGCCGCGGCCCGCGGCCGCCGGCCTGCTGCTGCTTCTGCTGGAACGAGGTCCAGCCGATATAGCCGAGCCCGCCCAGGATCAGCAGCGTGAGCGTAATCGAAACCGTGCGGCGGCGGGCCCGCGAGGCCACGCGGGCGACGCCCTCACCCGCGGCTTTCGCGGTCTCGTTCAGTTCCGGCTTAAAGAGCATTGACCGGGTTCTCCATCTTCGGCTCCCAACCGCCCCCCAGCGCCTGGTACAGGCTGACGATTGCCAGCAATTTAGCGAGCTGCGCCTGCGACAGCGCGTCCTCCGCCTGAAACAGCGTCAGCTGGGTATTCAGCACGGTTACGATGTCAGCCGTGCCGGCCCGCAGCTGCTGCTCGGAGAGCTGGAAGGCGCGCAGCGACGCCGCCACGACCTCGCGCTGCAACCGCAGTTTTTCGGTGGTCTGGCGGATCGACACCAGCGCATTGTCGACATCGGCAAAAGCCTGGACCACCGTCTTGCGGTAGGTCTGCAGCAACTCGTCCTGCCTGGCCTTGGTCAGTTCGAAATTGCCCAGGATGCGGCCGCCGTCGAAGATCGGCTGGGTGAGGCTGCCGACCATGCTGAAGAACGCCGCATGGGGCTGGAACAGCGATACCAGCGCCGAACTCTGATAACCGCCCTGCCCGGTCAATTGAATGCTCGGAAAAAACTGGGCGCGCGCGTTGCCGACATTGGCGGTGGCGGAGGCGAGCTGCGCTTCCTGGCGCCTGATGTCCGGGCGCTGGGTGAGCAGTTCCGACGGCAGGCCCGGCGTCACCCGCGGCGACGCGATGTGGTTGAGCGAGCCGCCAGTGACCTTGATGCTTTCCGGCGGCCGCGACACCAGCGTGGCCAGCGCGTTGACGTTCAGCGCCAGAGTCTGGCGCAGCGGCGGCACCAAAGCGCGCTGGTTGGCCAGGACACTCTCCTGCTGCGCCACATCGAGATCGGTACCGGTGCCGGCCTTGAAGCGCTGCTTGATGGCATCGAGGATGCGAAGCGCGCTGGCGATGTTGCGCTCGGCGGTGCGAATGCGGTCCTGCGACGCCAGCACCTGGAAATAGGCATTGGCGACGCTGGCCAGCGTCGTGAGCGCGACCACGTCGCGGTCGAACCGGTTGGCGTTGGCGGTTTCCTCGGCCGAGAGCGTCAGGTCGCGATTCTTGCCCCAGAAGTCGATTTCGTAGCTGGCGCTCAGCGACGCCGAATAGTTCACGACCTCGCGGCCGCCATTGGTCAGGCCGCTGGCGCTGGAGCCGGAGGTTCGGGAATAGGTCTCCTGGCCGGTGCCGCTCAGGCTGGGCAACAGGGCCGCGCCGGTGATGCGCGCCTGGGCGTCGGCCTGAATGATGCGCGAGGTGGCCGCGGCGATGTCCAGATTGACGGTCTGGGCCTCCTCCATCAGCGTGGTCAATTCGCGGGACCGAAAGCCGCGCCACCAGTCCAGCGTCGGCGTCGCGGCGTCGGGCGCGGTCAGCCTGGCCGCGTTGTAGCCTTGCGGCACATCCAGCGCGGGATCCGGCAGGTCCCTGGTCAGAATGCAGCCGGAGCAAGCGGCAGCGAGCGCAAACGCCACGAGCGCCCTGCCGATCGTTGCCGGTCGCAACACCCGTGTGGACGGTCTCGCCGTGATCGCCGGACAGGTCGGTTTCACACCCCGCCCCCGCCACGCGCCAAACAACGCCGCAAATCCGATTCGCGGCGAAAGTTCTTAAGTGGATTTTGCGAAACGTTCACAAGGTGATGCCTAGCTGGAACCGAACCGCCATTGTAAAGCGCAGATCGCGCCGCGGACAGTCCTGTTCGAGCAGTATGCCCAGCAACCGGCGTCAGATTGCAACAGTGCCGACGGACATAAAACGCACGACTTCCCCTTATTCGACGGGGCTTTTTCGAGATTGTGGCATTTCTGGAAGCCGGCTGACTTACCAAGATTTCATGTGGTTTTTCGGTCGTCGGAGCGTCTAAAGCGGTCAATCGGGCGAAATCCCACCGAAGAGCTTGATCCGGGGAAACCGGCTTCTTGCAACGATGATGTCCAACCGGACGGGCGACGGATGAGCCAGTTCGACTCGGTTAGCCGGCTCCGACCGTCGCTGGCTTGTATGCCCTGTTTCGCTCCTTTAGGGTCGCTCAACGATCAGGCAAGCAAACCGGCAATTCCATGAGCATCCATCAAGACGTCGTCGAAGCAATCGGCAACACGCCGCTCATCAAGCTCAAGCACGCCTCTGAAGCGACCGGCTGTACCATTCTCGGCAAGGCTGAATTCATGAATCCCGGCCAGTCGGTGAAGGACCGCGCCGGCAAATGGATGATCCTGGAGGCCGAGAAGCGCGGTGACTTGAAGCCCGGCGGG